>NZ_JAELTL010000070.1:0-22459 GCF_016428815.1 Serratia sp. ASV30
CCCCCCCCCCCCCCCCCCCCCCCCCCCCCCCCCCCCCCCCCCCCCCCCCTTTTTTAGTTGGCATCGTCGGCAGCGTCAGATGTGTATAAGAGACAGAGTCACTGCAAAACAGGATTATTTCTTCTCGTGTCGTTCGCGCAGGCGGCCAATCACCTTGCTCAAATCCAGCTCCTGATCCTGTAACAGCACCAGCAGGTGGTAAATCAGGTCGGAAGCTTCATTGGTCAGCTCTTCGCGATCGTTCACCGTGGCGGCCAGGGCTGTTTCTACGCCTTCCTCGCCAACTTTCTGTGCGATGCGCTTGGTACCGCTGGCATACAGCTTGGCAGTGTACGAGCTGTCCGGGCTGGCGGTTTTACGCGAAGCCAGCAATTGCTCAAGCTGGTACAGGAAGCCCCAGTCGCTGCTTGCCGGATGGAAGCAACTGTCGTTACCCAAATGGCAGGTTGGGCCAATCGGGTTGGCCAGGATCAGCAGGGTATCGTTATCGCAGTCTGGCGTAATGCTGACCACGTTAAGGAAGTTGCCGGAGCTTTCGCCTTTGGTCCACAGGCGCTGCTTGGTCCTTGAGAAGAACGTCACCTTGCCGGTTTGCTCGGTCACGTCCAGGGCGGCCTGATCCATATAGCCCAGCATTAATACTTCGCCGGAAACGGCATGTTGTACGATTGCCGGCATCAGGTTGTCGGTTTTTGCCCAATCCAGCTTAGCTTTCTGTTGTTCTGTTAACACACGCGTATCTCCACGCCTTTCTCTGCCAGGAACCGTTTCAGTTCGCCGATATTGATGATTTGCTTATGGAATACCGAAGCCGCCAACGCGCCGTCAACGTCGGCATCGCGGAAGGCTTCCAGGAAGTGTTCCATGGTACCGGCACCGCCGGAGGCGATCAGCGGCACCTTGCACACCTCACGTACCCGCTTCAACTGTTCCAGATCGTAACCGTTGCGTACGCCGTCCTGGTTCATCATGTTGAGCACAATCTCCCCAGCGCCACGCTTTTGCACTTCCTGTACCCAATCGAGGGTTTGCCACTCGGTGACTCGGGTGCGGCTTTCATCCCCGGTATATTGGTTGACGTGGTATTTGCCGGTTGCGGCTTCATACCAGGTGTCGATCCCGACCACGATGCACTGTACGCCAAAGCGATCGGCCAGGCGGCTGATCAGCGTTGGGTCGGCCAGCGCAGGGGAGTTGATGGAGATCTTGTCCGCCCCAAAGGAGAGGATCTGGCTGGCGTCTTCGGCACTCTTGATGCCCCCGGCCACGCAGAACGGAATATCGATCACTTCCGCAACCCGTGAAACCCAGCTTTTGTCTACCACCCGTCCATCGCTGGAGGCGGTGATATCGTAAAAGACCAGTTCGTCGGCACCTTCCTGCGCGTAGCGCTGGGCCAGTGGCACGATGTCGCCAATGATTTCGTGGTTACGGAACTGCACGCCCTTGACCACTTGCCCGTCCTTGACGTCCAGACAAGGGATTATCCGTTTTGCCAGCATGCGATAGCCTCCTCAACGCTGAATTTACCGTCCAACAGGGCGCGCCCGACGATCACCCCTTCCACACCACTGCCACGCAGCTGGGCGATATCGTCCAGATTGCCGATGCCGCCAGAAGCCTGGAAGGCGATCTGCGGATAACGTTGGCACACTTCCTGATACAGCCCCACGTTGGAGCCTTTCAGCGTACCGTCGCGTGAGATATCGGTGCACAGCACATGTTTCAGGCCAAACGGCAGATATTGCTCAACCACCTGTTCCAGCGTGGCTTCCGAGTCTTCTTGCCAGCCGCTGATAGCCACGTTCTTACGGCCTGCGGCGTCGATGCGGACGTCCAGCGCCAGCACCATGGCATCGGCACCGTAGCGTTCAAACCAACCCTGTACCATCTCGGGCTGCTTGACTGCGGTGGAGCCGATGACCACGCGCGTGGCTCCGGCTTCCAGCAGTGCCGCAACGTCTTGTTCGTTACGGATACCGCCGCCAACCTGTACCGGCACGCTTACCCCGGCCAGCAGTTTACGCAACAGTGGGATCTGGCGAGCCGCCGGATCTTTGGCCCCGGTCAAATCAACCAGGTGTAAAACTTGCGCCCCTTGCTGCTGATAGTCTTGCAGACGCAGCAGCGGATCGTTGCCGTAGTCGCGCTGTTGGCCGTAATCGCCCTGATGCAGGCGCACTACGTTACCGTCGATCAAATCCAAAGCGGGAATAATCATGCTGCCTACATCTCCAGAAAGTTCTTCAACAGTTGCGCCCCGGCGTTGCCAGATCGCTCTGGATGAAACTGCACGCCAAAGAAGTTGTCTTTTTGTACGGCGGCGGTGAAGGGCTCGCCGTAGTTCGCCTGAGCGATGGTGCTTGAGCATATCGGCATCGCATAACTGTGAACGAAGTAAAAGTAAGCACCATCCTCGATGCCGCGGAACAGATGATCGCCGGCCTGCGCCGTAACCTGGTTCCAGCCCATATGGGGCAAAGGCAGGCCAAAATCGGTCATCTGTGTTACCGGAGTATCGATAATCCCTAGCGTTTTGATACCCCCATTTTCTTCACTGCTGGCTGCCAGCAACTGCATACCCAGGCAGATCCCCAGCACTGGCTGGGTACAGGCCTTGATCAGATCGATCAGGTCGCGCTGTTCCAACTGGTCCATTGCCGCCTGTGCAGTACCCACACCAGGCAGGAACAGTTTGTCGGCTCGCAGCACGATTTCCGGATCGCGGCTCACCTGTGGCTGATAGCCCAGGCGCTGCACCGCATAGTTGACCGAGGCGAGGTTGGCGCAGCCGGTGTCCAGGATCACCACGTTCATCACAGCACTCCTTTCGAGCTGGGCAGCGTATTGCCCTCAACGCGGATCGCCTGGCGCAGCGTGCGGCCAAACACCTTGAACAGGCTTTCGACGCGGTGATGGTCGTTTTTGCCTTTGGTGCGCAGGTGCAGGGTGCAGCCCATGGTGTAAGACAGCGAGCGGAAGAAGTGCTCGATCATCTCGGTGCTGAGATCGCCTACGCGCTGATAGTTGAACTCGGCTTTATATTCCAGGTGTGGGCGGCCAGAGATATCCATTGCGCAACGGGCCAGGCATTCATCCATCGGCAACACGAAGCCGAAACGTGCGATGCCGCGTTTGTCGCCCAAGGCTTTACTCAGTGCTTCACCCAGCGCCAATCCGGTGTCTTCCACCGTGTGGTGATCGTCGATGTACAGATCGCCGTTCACCTGAATATCCATTCTGAAGCCGCCGTGGGTGGCGATCTGATCCAGCATGTGGTCGAAGAAGCCGACGCCGGTCTTGATCTTGCTGCCGCCTTCGCGATCCAGCCAGACCTTAACGTCAATCTGCGTCTCTTTGGTCACGCGGTTGACGTGCGCATAGCGATCGCGTTTGGTCAACTGTTGGGTGATGGCCTGCCAGCCCAGCGCCTGACGCTGGTACAGCAGCCCTTGAATACCCATATTGGCCGCCAGTTGGATATCGGTTTGGCGATCGCCAATCACATAGCTGTTGGCCACGTCGATCACGCCCGGCTCCAGATAGCCTTTGACCATGGCAACCTTCGGTTTACGGCATTCGCAATGGTCTTCCGGCTTGTGCGGGCAGATCAGGATATCGTCGAATTTGACGCCCTGGGAGCTGAGGATCTGCATCATCAGGTTGTGCGGTGGATCGAAGGTTTCCTGCGGGAAGCTGGCGGTGCCGAGGCCGTCCTGATTGGTGATCATCACCAATGCGAAACCGGCTTGCTGCAAGGCCAGCAGGGCAGGGATCACCTCTGGCTCCAGCGCCAGTTTATCCAGGCGGTCGACCTGGAAATCTTCCGGGGGTTCAGCAATCAGCGTGCCGTCACGGTCAATAAAGAGATATTTTTGGCTCACGTTGGCTCCTATGCGCCGGGCAGAGTATTGAGTGCGTCAACGACGCGCTGGCATTCGTTACGGGTGCCGATGGTGATCCGCAGGCAACCGGACAGGCCAGGCTGTTTATTTTGGTCTCGCAAGATAATGCCCTGATCCCATAAGGTTTTAAAGACATGACTTGAGGCGGTAAAGCGAACCAGCAGGTAATTGCTGTCACTGGTGAAGACCTGCTCCACACAGGCGCAGTCTTGTAACGCCTGCTGAAGCCAACTGCGGTTGGCGGCAATCTCGGTGACGCGCTGGCGCATAACGCGGATCCCCTCGGTGCTCAGCGCCTGGGCGGCGATGTCGGCCACCGGGGTCGAGAGCGGATACGGGGCAATCACTTTCAGCAGCAGGGCTATCACGTCCTCATTGGCCAGGGTGAAGCCACAGCGCAGGCCAGCCAGGGCAAAGGCTTTGGACAGTGTGCGCAATACTACCAGGTGCGGGTAATCATTCAGCCAGCTAGCAACCGAGGCCTGTGGGCAGAACTCGATATAAGCTTCATCGATGGCGACGATCGCTTTGCCTTTGGCCAGTTCCAGCAGGTTACGCAGATCGTTGGGATCGAGCAGGTTGCCGGTCGGGTTATTCGGGCTGCAGGCGTAGATCAGTTTGACGTTATCCAGGCTGGCAGCAATTGCAGGTAGATCGAGCTGCCAATCTTCTTTGGCGGCGACCGTGCGGCGCTCTACGTTAAAAGTCTCGGCGCTGACGGCGTACATGCCGTAAGTCGGTGGGCAAAACAGGATGGCGTCTTTACCTGGCTCGCAAAAAGCACGGATCAGCAGTTCGATACCTTCATCTGCGCCACGGCTGACCAACACCTGGTCTTTATTCACCCCGGCGTAGGCGGCGTAGCGCTCAATCACCAGCGCAGGTTGGCATTCCGGGTAGCGGTTAAAGGTCTGGGCGGTCAGTTGAAACTCTGGCGCAACCGGGTATTCGTTGGCATTCAACCAGACGTCACCTTTGCCACCAAGGCGGCGTGCCGACTGATACGGGGTCAGCTCGCGCACGTTTTTGCGTGCTAATTCTTCGATGCTCATGCTTGCTCCTTCAGTGCGGCGACGCGTAGGGTCACGGCGTTTTTGTGGGCGACCAACTGTTCGGCGGCTGCCAGGATCTCAATGGTTGGGGCCAGGGTCATAAAGCCTTGCGGCGTCAGTTCCTGAACCGTCATGCGCTTTTGGAAATCCGCCAGCCCCAGGCTAGAGCAGGTGGCGGTATAACCATAGGTTGGCAGCACGTGGTTAGTACCGGAGGCATAATCACCGGCGGACTCCGGCGACCAGTCACCGAGGAACACCGAACCGGCGCTGGTAATGCTGTCTACCAGATCGCGCGCGCTGCGGGTCTGAATAATCAGGTGCTCTGGGCCGTACTGGTTGCTGATGGCGACACACTCGGCCAAATCCTTCGCCACAATCAGGCGGCTGCTGGCCAGAGCCTGGCGAGCGGTTTCTGCCCGTGGCAGCTGTGCCAACTGTTGCTCAACCGCTACGGCGACCGCTTCGGCCATCGCGGCGTCTGGGGTTAACAGAATGACCTGTGAATCCGGGCCATGTTCGGCCTGAGACAGCAGATCGGAAGCGACAAATGCCGGGGTCGCGCCGCTGTCTGCAATCACCAGCACCTCGGAAGGGCCTGCGGGCATATCGATGGCCGCACCGTCCAACCGTTGGCTGATCTGACGTTTGGCTTCGGTGACAAAGGCGTTGCCCGGCCCGAAGATTTTCGCTACCCGTGGCACCGAATCCGTGCCAAACGCCATGGCGGCAATCGCCTGTGCGCCACCGACCTGGAATACTTCCTGCACGCCACAGAGTTTGGCGGCATACAGGATCTCATCGGCGATCGGCGGTGGGGAACACAGCACCACGCGGCGGCAACCGGCAATGCGTGCCGGGGTAGCCAACATCAATACCGTGGAGAACAGCGGTGCAGAACCACCAGGGATATACAGACCCACCGAATCGATTGGGCGGGTCACCTGCTGGCAACGCACGCCGGGCAGGGTTTCAACGTCTACCGCTGGCAGTTGTTGTGCATTGTGGAAGGTTTCCACGTTGGCGACGGCTACGGCCATCGCCTGTTTGATCTCGTCACCCAGCCGGGCGCAGGCTTGATCAATCTGCTCTGCCGTTACGCGTAATGCCGCGACTTCGGTTTTATCAAACTTGGCGCTGTACTCACGTAGCGCGCTGTCGCCATTGGTTTTCACGTTATCGAGGATCTCGCGCACCGTGCGGGTGATGCTGTCCGAAGCCGAAATGGCCGGGCGCATCAGCAACTCCGCGCGCTGTTCCGCGCTGCAACAGCCCCAATTGACGACGGTATTGAAGTTTGGCATGGCGTTACTCCATCATCTTCTCAATTGGCAGTACCAGAATGGAGCTGGCACCCAGGGCTTTGAGCTTTTCCATGGTTTCCCAGAACAGGGTCTCACTGCTGACCATGTGCATCGCTACGCGGTTCTGAGAGCCTGCCAGCGGCAGAATGGTCGGGCGTTCTGCTCCCGGCAGCAGCGCGACGATTTCGTCCAGGCGTTCGCTTGGCGCGTGCAGCATGATGTATTTGGATTCGCGCGCCTGGATCACGCCTTGGATGCGGGTCATCAGGCGGTCAATCAACTGTTGTTTGGCTTCCGGCATTTCGCCGTCACGCTGGATCAGGCAGGCTTTCGAGCGGTAAATCACTTCCACTTCACGCAGGCCATTGGCTTCCAGGGTGGCACCGGTAGACACCAGGTCACAGATAGCGTCTGCCAAGCCTGCGCGCGGAGCCACTTCCACCGAGCCGTTCAGCAGGCAGGATTTAAAACGAACCCCTTGTTTATCGAGGTATTGCTTGAGCAGGTGCGGGTAAGAGGTTGCGATGCGGGAGTCTTGCAGGCTTTGCGGGCCAGAGTATTCGCTATCCAACGAGGTGGCCAGCGACAGGCGGCAACCCCCAAAATCCAGGCGGCGCAGCGTGAAGTAACGCGGGTCTTCGCCCTGAGCACGGCGGTTGAGCAGTTCCTCTTCCAGCACGTTCTCACCGATGATACCCAGATCCACCACGCCATCCATCACCAGGCCAGGGATATCGTCATCACGTACGCGCAGGATATCGATCGGCATATTCTCGGCGAAGGCAATCAGGCGTTGTTGCTGCAGGTTGATCTTGATGCCGCAGCGGGCCAGCAATTCCTGAGACTCTTCGCTCAGGCGGCCTGATTTCTGCATGGCGATACGTAAACGTGTTTTGTCCAACATGGTAACCTCTGTTTAATCTGTAATTTTATGAATTTGTTATTAAAATTATTTTTCTGTCTGTCCGGAGCCAAAAAAAAACCCTCGGAAGATATCTTCCGAGGGCTCTTTCTTGCGTTTAGTTCGTTCTACGCGCCACTGGAAGATTCGAGAATCGTCTTCCAGCACACATCGCCTGAAAGACTAGTCAGGATGATGGTGATGATGGTGGTTGAACTGAACGCGAGTCATGTCATTTCTCTTTAAAATTGGATCAGCCAGTGCTGAGGTGCTAATTAAGCTAAACTATCCGTTGTATAACTTGCAACCCTTTTTTGTGGTTATGAATTTAATTTATTGAAAGCGGCTGAGTTATTAGCCGTACGCGGCTTTACCCAACCTTAAGGTTAACCGATTGTAACCACCAGCGCGGTGGCGTAGCCTAGAGGAGTATCTCACTATCGCCTGCGGTGTGGCCGGTGGCCTTCCGCAACGGTGAAGTTGGGCTTGTTAGTCGATTCTTAGGGGCATACTGATGAAAAAAGTCGCCATTGTGGGTCTGGGTTGGTTAGGGATGCCGCTGGCTTTATCGTTAATGGGCCACGGGTATGAAGTGGTTGGCAGTAAAACTACGCCGGATGGGGTAGAAGCCGCGCGGATGAGTGGTATCGAATGTTATCGCCTGGAACTGACGCCGGAGCTGATTTGCGAAGCTCACGATCTGGAACAGCTGTTGTACACGGATGCGTTGGTGATCACTCTGCCAGCCAGCCGTACCGTCGAAGGGAGCGCAAGCTACTTTGATGCCGTACGTATGCTGGTAGACAGCGCGATAGCGTTTGGCGTGCCGCATATTATCTTTACCAGCTCCACATCGGTTTACGGTGAAACCACCGGTACCGTTCGGGAAGATTCGCCGCTCAAGCCGGTGACATCGGCTGGCCGAGTGCTGGAAGAGTTGGAGCTTTGGCTGCATCAATTGCCCAACACGTCGGTGGACGTTTTGCGCTTGGCAGGGCTGGTGGGTGGAGATCGTCATCCAGGCCGTTTCCTGGCGGGTAAGGTTGACGTCAAGGGCGGTTCGCACGGGGTCAATCTGGTGCATCAGGATGACGTGATTGCGGCCATTCAACTGCTGCTGAAGCTGCCGAAGGGCGGGCACACCTATAATCTTTGTGCGCCAGGCCACCCGCTCAAACGTGATTTCTACCCGGCGCTGGCCGAGCAACTGCATCTGCAACCTCCGCAGTTTGCGCAAGAAGATGAACAAGAAGGGCGGCTGGTGGACGGTAGCCGTATCTGTAACGAGCTGGGGTTTGAATATCAATACCCAGACCCAAATCGCATGCCGATCGGTTAACCAAATCAAACTGTCCCGCAGCTTGCGGGGCAGTGCTCCTCCAAAAATCTTGCTTATTTTTTTACTCTCTCAGTTTGATTATTAAACATGACTAAATTATAAGGAAATTAATTTTACGCATTGATATTGATAGCAATAATCTAAATCCTTCACATTCCCCCATTTAAGACTCATCATTTATATTTATCATTTGTGTAAAATTCGAGTTAACGGAAGTTTGAGTTTCTCTCCGCTATTTTCAAACTGTTGCGATAAGTATTAACATACGCTCGGTTTTTTCTAAAAGGTACCTATCCTCTCAAGCGTCTAATGGCAGTTTTTACATGAATTTTCTTAATAAAAAAAATACAGCGATCTCACCTATCACCATTTCTGCGCTGTTACCTTGCGCTCTGTGTATGGCGGTAAACGTACAAGCCAGCGATCGGGCAGTGGACCAATCTTCCATGGTGGTCACGGCCAAGCGCAGCGGTCTTTCAGAATTGAGTACTCCGGCTGCGGTTAGCGTGCTTAATGGCGATGAACTTCGTCAGGCCAGGCCGCAGATTAATATCTCCGAAGGGCTGGGCAGTGTGCCGGGGCTGCAAATTCAAAATCGCCAGAATTATGCGCAAGATTTGCAACTGTCAATCCGTGGGTTTGGCTCGCGCTCAATGTACGGCGTACGCGGCGTACGCATTTATGTGGATGGTATTCCTGCCACCATGCCGGATGGCCAAGGGCAAACGTCGAATATCGATCTCAATTCAGTGGATAAGGTGGAGGTTTTGCGCGGGCCGTTTTCCGCACTGTATGGCAACGCTTCCGGTGGCGTCATCAATGTAGAAACCGAAACCGGCCAACAGCCAGACAAGATTGAAGCGGGTATGTATAGCGGCAGTGACGGCACCTGGCGCTACGGCATGAAAGCCAGCGGTGCAACCGGCGATGGTACGCACGCCGGTGATGTGAACTACGCCGTCTCCGCGACCCGTTTTACCACCGAAGGGTTCCGCGACCACAGTGGGGCACGCAAGAACCTGGGTAACGCGCGTTTGGGTGTGCGCACTGATGATGTCAGCACCCTGACGCTGTTATTTAACTCGGTGGATATTAATGCCGACGATCCCGGTGGTTTAACCGAAGCTGAATGGCACGACAATCCGCGCCAGGCCCCAAGAGCAGATCAATACAACACGCGTAAAACCATCTCACAAACCCAGGCCGGGTTGCGCTATGAACGTCAGATGAGCGCCAATGACGATCTGAGCATCATGACTTACGCCGGTGAGCGGGAAACCACGCAGTATCAGTCAATTCCAGTGGCCGTACAGCAGCGTAGTGAACAACATCCCGGCGGAGTGATCTCTCTGGCTCGTCATTACCAGGGCATCGATACTCGCTGGACTCATCGCGGTGAAATCGCCACGCTGCCGTTCAGCCTGACGGGTGGGCTCGACTACGAAACCATGACCGAGCAGCGCAAAGGCTATGAGAATTTCACGGTAGTTAACGGCGTTAACGAATTGGGGACCAAGGGTAATCTACGGCGGGATGAACGCAACCTGATGTGGAATGTGGATCCCTATCTGCAAACTTCCTGGAACCTGACACAACGTTTGACGCTGGATGCCGGAGTGCGCTTCAGCACCGTCAATTTCGACTCCAACGATCGCTATATTACCGGCAGTAATGGCGACGACAGTGGCGATGCCCGCTATCACCAGTGGCTGCCAGTAGGCTCGCTCAACTATGCGTTGACCAAAGCCTGGAACGTGTACGCTTCCGCCGGGCGTGGTTTTGAAACCCCTACCATCAATGAACTCTCTTATCGCCCAGGTGGCGTGGCGGGGCTCAATCTAGATCTAAAACCTGCTACCAGCGATACCGTTGAACTGGGAAGCAAGACCCGTATCGGCAACGGCCTGTTCAGCGCGGCGCTGTTCCAGACCGATACCAAAAACGAAATTGTCGTCGATGAGAGCAGCAATGGCCGCACCAGCTACAAGAACGCGGGGCAAACCCGTCGCCGTGGGGTGGAGTTAGCGCTGGATCAACAGTTCAACTACGACTGGCGTCTGCAAATGGCCTGGACGCTGCTGGATGCCACTTACCGCGATGATGTCTGCGGCGACAGCATCTGTTCTGCCGCAAAACAGGTGCCGAAGGGCAACCGCCTGCCGGGGATTGCCCGCAATATGGGGTACGCCTCGCTGGCCTGGTCGCCGCCTCAGGGTTGGTTCGCCGGTGCTGAACTGCGCTATATGAGCGATATCCAGACCAACGATCAGAATTCACAGCAGGCACCGTCCTACACCGTGGCGGCGCTGAATAGCGGATATCGCTACCCGGTTGGGAACTGGCAATTTACCGTTTTTGGCCGGGTGGACAATCTGTTTGATCGCCAGTACGTCGGCTCGGTGATTGTCAACGAAGGCAATGGCCGCTATTTCGAACCCGCTCCAGGCAGAAACTGGGGTGGGGGCATGAGTGTTGCTTATTCATTTGAGTAGTAAGCAGGAGTACAGCGGGGAACCTAACCCCCGTTGAGTTGTTATCTTGGGATGGTTATTTATGACACCAGTGAGTGCGCCAAAATTTGCGCGTTGCTAGCGGTGGGAGAAAGTGAATATGGCAAAGACAGGCAATAAACGAAGTATAGGGAATTACTTGATGTGGCTGCTGGGGGGGCTGATGGGCGTCATCGGCCTCGCGCTGGCAATCGGCGGCGTTTACCTGGCTTCATTGGGAGGGAGCCTCTATTTTGGGCTGATGGGGGTGGTGATGCTGATCGCTGCGGTACTGGTGATCAAGCTCAAACCTGCAGGTATATGGGTGTATGCGCTGGCCTTTGTGTTCACCCTGATTTGGGCGTTGTGGGATGTTGGCCTGGATTTCTGGCCGTTGTTCTCACGCTTGTTTATGTTCGGCGTGCTGGCCTTCCTGGCCGCGTTGGCCTATCCATGGTTGAAGAAACGTGCCGGTCATCCGGTTCGCGGCTCTGTCAGCTATTCTTTGGCTGGGTTGCTGGCGGTTGCGCTGGTGGCCGGATTTGGTTACACCTTTGTGCCTACGCCGCTGGTGGCGGCCAAGGAAGATATTCCGGTTAAACCGGTGGCTGCCGGTAGTGAGCAGAAAAACTGGGAACATTGGGGGAATACCACCCACGGTGACCGTTTTGCCGCGCTGGATCAGATCAACAAGTCTAACGTCAGCAAGCTGAAGGTGGCGTGGATTGCCCATACCGGCGATATTCCACAAAGCAACGGTTCCGGTGCAGAAGACCAGAATACTCCGCTGCAGATCGGCAATACCCTGTATGTCTGTACCGCTTACGGCAAAGTGCTGTCGTTGGAAGCGGATACTGGCAAAGAGTTGTGGTCCTACGATCCTAAAGCCTCTGCACCTAACTGGCAGCGTTGCCGTGGCCTGGGTTATTACGACAATGCGGCTCAACCAGCCTCATCGCCAGTGGTTGCCGCTAGCGCTTCGGCACCGGCCATGTGCGAACGCCGTCTGTTCCTGCCAACCATCGATGCGCGTTTGATTGCCATTGATGCCGATACCGGCAAACCTTGCGCCGACTTCGGCGATAACGGCACTGTCGATCTGAAAGCGGGCATGGGCGAAGTTAAACCGGGTTATTACCAGCAAACCTCAACCCCATTGGTGGCGGGTAACCTGGTGGTGGTCGGTGGCCGCGTAGCGGATAACTTCTCTACCGGCGAACCTCCTGGTGTGGTACGTGCTTATGATGTGCATACTGGTGAACTTGCCTGGGCATGGGATCCGGGTAACCCGGCCATTACCAAGCTGCCGCCAGTGGGGGAAACCTATACGCGCGGTACGCCGAACGTGTGGTCCGCAATGTCCTACGACGCCAAATTGAATCTGATCTATCTGCCGACCGGTAACGCCACGCCTGACTTCTTTGGCGGCGAGCGCACCGAGCTGGATGATAAATACAGCTCTTCCATTGTGGCTGTTGATGCCACCAGTGGCAAAGTGCGTTGGCATTTCCAAACCACGCATCATGACCTGTGGGATTTTGACCTGCCTTCCCAACCGTTACTGTACGATCTGCCAGACGGCAAGGGTGGCACGACACCCGTGCTGGTGCAAACCAGTAAGCAGGGCATGATCTTTATGCTCAACCGTGAGAACGGTCAGCCAGTGGCGAAAGTGGAAGAACGTGAAGTACCGCAGGGCAATGTGCCTGGCGAACGTTACTCCAAAACCCAGCCGTTCTCGGTGGGAATGCCGAATATTGGCAACGAGACGCTGACCGAGTCCGACATGTGGGGCGCAACGCCGCTCGATCAACTGCTGTGCCGCATCGAGTTCAAAGGGATGCGTCACCAGGGCGTCTATACACCGCCGGGTATCGACCGTGCTTTACAATATCCTGGCTCGTTGGGCGGGATGAACTGGGGTAGCGTCTCGGTGGATCCGAACAATGCCATCATGTTTGTTAACGATATGCGTTTGGGGCTGGCCAACTCGATGGTGCCACGCAGCAAGGTGCCGACCGGCGCCAGTGGAATCGAAATGGGTCTGGTTCCGATGGACGGTACGCCGTTCGGTGCGATCCGTGAACGCTTCCTCTCCCCACTGGGCATTCCATGCCAGAAGCCACCGTTCGGCACCATGTCAGCGGTAGACCTGAAGTCTGGCAAACTGGTGTGGCAGGTTCCGGTAGGTACGGTGCAGGATACGGGGCCGCTGGGCATTAAAATGCGTATGCCGATGGAAGTGGGCATGCCAACGCTGGGTGCTAGCTTGTCTACTCAATCCGGTCTGCTGTTCTTTGCTGGTACTCAGGATTTCTACCTGCGTGCCTTCGATACGGCAACCGGGAAAGAGATCTGGAAAGAGCGTCTGCCAGTGGGCAGCCAGTCCGGCCCAATGACCTTTGTATCGCCGAAGAACGGCAAGCAATACATTATCATCAGCGCTGGTGGTGCTCGTCAGGCCGCTGAGCGGGGTGACTATGTCATTGCTTATGCTCTGCCAGACGAAAAGTAACTAGCTGGTAGTTCACCAATAAATAAAGGGGTTAGCACTGCTGCTAACCCCTTTATTGTTTTTCGCGGTGGTCGAAGTCAGACCTTGGAACCCCAGAGATCGTACTCGTCGGCGTTCTCAATCTTCACTTTGACGATGTCACCGACTTTGACATTGGCTTCACCGTTGAGGTAAACCGCGCCGTCGATTTCCGGTGCGTCCGCCATGCTGCGGCCAATGGCACCTTCCTCATCCACTTCGTCGATCAGCACCAGCACTTCGCGGCCAATCTTGTCTTGCAAGCGTTGGGCGGAGATTTGCTGCTGCAACTGCATAAAGCGATGGAAGCGCTCTTCCTTCACTTCTTCTGGCACCGGGTCGGCCAGTTCATTAGCAGCAGCACCTTCTACCGGGCTGAACTTGAAGCAGCCAACGCGATCCAGTTTGGCTTCGGCCAGGAAGTCGAGCAGCATCTGGAAGTCTTCTTCGGTTTCCCCAGGGAAGCCAACGATAAAGGTGGAGCGCAGCGTCAGTTCCGGGCAGATTTCGCGCCAGCGCTTGATGCGCTCCAGCGTGCGTTCAACCGCGCCAGGGCGTTTCATCAGCTTGAGGATTTTCGGGCTGGCGTGCTGCAGTGGAATATCCAGATAAGGCAGGATCTTGCCTTCTGCCATCAGCGGGATCACCTCATCCACGTGCGGGTAAGGGTAAACATAGTGCAGACGCACCCAGGCACCCAGGCTGGAAAGCTGTTCACACAGGCTGACCATGCTGGTTTTTACCGGCTGGCCGTTCCAGAAACCGGTGCGATGTTTGACATCAACGCCGTAGGCCGAGGTGTCTTGTGAGATCACCAGCAGCTCTTTCACCCCAGATTCCACCAGGCGTTTGGCTTCATCCAGTACGGAACCGATCGGGCGGCTGTCCAGATCGCCACGCATCGATGGGATGATGCAGAAGGTGCAGCGATGGTTGCAGCCTTCGGAAATCTTCAGGTAGGCGTAGTGCTTTGGCGTCAGCTTCACGCCCTGCGCCGGGGTCAGACTGGTAAAGGGGTTATGTTCCGGTTTCGGCACATATTGGTGAACGTGGGACAAAACCTGTTCGTAGCTGTGCGGCCCGGTAATTTCCAGGACCTTCGGATGCACCTCACGGATTTGGTTTTCCTTGGCACCGAGGCAGCCGGTCACAATCACCTTGCCATTCTCGTTCAAGGCTTCACCGATTGCTTCCAGCGACTCTTGAACGGCGCTGTCGATAAAGCCGCAGGTGTTCACGATCACCAGCTCGGCATCATCATAGCGGGGCACTACCTGGTAACCTTCGTTACGCAGTTCAGTCAGGATCCGTTCAGAATCAACCAGGTTTTTCGGGCAACCTAGTGAGACAAAGCCGACACGGGGGGCTTTTGGGGTCATAGTTTGTGACATAGCTCAATCCAAAATAGAAACGGGCGGATTTTACACTTGGGCAACGGGAAATTACACCGTTATATGTTGGCGGCGTAAACAAAAATGGCCCAGATTGATGACAAAGCCAGACGGGCGCATGCAGCGCCCTACGTAACGTAGCCAGCAGCAGTCTTGGCCCTGGCAGTATAGGCCGTTTTGCTGGCGATCTATAACCAGCCGGAACGCTTGAGTTTTTGGTACAGGAAGAAGCAACCGGCGACGGTGACGCCCAGAGTGGTGTGGTAAGCCCAGGGGAACTTCAATTCGGGCATATCGGCGAAGTTCATGCCGTACAGGCTGAAGATCACCGTTGGAATGGCCAGGATCGCCCCCCAGCCAGCCAATCGCTTAACCACTTCGTTTTGTTTGACGGTCACCAATGCCAGATTGACGTGCATGGCGTTGGTCAGCATTTCACGCATATCGTCTAGCGTGCTGGCGACCTGCCGAGTATGGTCCTGTACGTCGCGAACGTAGGCCCGCAGCTCTTTGGGGATCACATCCTCGTGCAGATGAATAAGTTGGTTGCAGATCTCATCCATCGGCAGGGCAGCATTACGCAGGCCGAGCAGGTGTCGGCGTAGGCTGTAGACGTTTTCGATGGCGGTTTCGTCAAACTCCGATCTGAACATGTTGGACTCGATGTCTTCGATCATCGTTTCAAACTTGCCGACGATATGGCGATAGTTGTCGACGATAAAATCCAATACCGAATACAGCGCGAAACCAGGCCCGTAGCACAGCTGCTTGGGGTTTTCCTCTGCCTTGGCGCGGATAGGGGCATAGCTGGAAGAGGCACCGTGGCGCACGCTGATCAGGAAGTTTTTACCAACGAAAAAGTGGGTCTCACCGTATTCGACTTCTTCTTTCATCCACTGTGCGGTTTTCACCACGATGAACAGCGAGTCACCGTAGGTTTCTATTTTTGGCCGCTGGTGGGCGCAAAGGGCGTCTTCGATCGCCAGATCGTGCAGACCGAACTCCTCCTGGATCTTGCGCATGAACGCATCTTCCGGTTGCCACAAGCCCAGCCAGATAAAGGTATCCGGCTCCTTGACCACTTCGCTGATATCCTCAATCGTCACGTCGGTCAGCCGTTTACCGGCCTTGTACGCCACGCAGTTGATGACCATTGCCTGGGTTTCCATCGCGTTACCTGTCAGTCTGTGAGGGTTTTGGTGAAGAAATAGCGTTCATGCTCTACCGGATAATCGTGTAGTGTCATCTGAAGCTGATAGCCCTGTTTTTCGTAGAATGGCCGAGCCTGGAAACTGAAAGTATCCACCCGAGCATAGCGGCACCCTGCGGCAATCGCCTGCTGTTCGGCCGTCTGGATTATCTTCCTGCCGACCCCTTCGCCCCGCAATGTATCGGAAACCCATAGCAGCTCAATGCTCAGCCAGCGGCCTACGGTGCTGCCGGTTAACCCGGCGAGTTTATTACCCTGATCATCCAGGACAAAAACCCCGATGTTTTTGTTCAGGATATCGCCGACAAATTGGTAGTTAAAAGTCTTCAAATGATTGCGAATCTCTTCGGTATCTTCTGGCTGTAGAGCATCTGTTACGGTGATTTTCATGGTGCCTCCTGGATGGTTCAACTAACTTAAGCACAGCACAGGGAAAATGCAACATATTGAAATTTAGGTGAGTTTGAGATCGGCGGCGGTAAGCACCTGGTCAGAATTCATTAAGAAAATGCGTTTTACCCTATCATCACTCAGGGGATGTGGGTCTGCATAAACTGAGTGATATCCTTTGGGGAAGCTTGCAACGGTAATTTCCTGCAGGATCCGCTGCTCTACCTGGCTAACGCCGCCTTCCAACATTTCCATCGCATGGATCACGATGTCATGACGAAAATGGCGGCGTTTAAGCTGGTTGATAAACCCAGGAAAGAACTGCGGTACCAGATTGTGCAGGCAGTATTCGGCAATAAAAAACTGGCCGATCAGCAGCCGTTGAGTGCTGAAAGGCCCGACTCTAGCGGCGCTCTTCTGGGTATCAAGGCTTTTCAATGTCAGATGGTTACGGCGTACCTGTAAATAAAACAATGACATACTGCTTCGTACCTCCGTTGTACGAAGTGCCCCGTTAGGGGCACTATGGCAATCAAGTGAGTGGGATCATTACTGAGTGTTGGTAAGCAGGGCGTGCGCACAACCGTTGATACCAGCGCTCCATATGCGGGCTGGGCTGGCGTTCGATCGGCATGGAAAACCAGGCGTAAACAAAGCTGCCGAGCGGAATATCGCCGATGCCGAACTCTTGGCCTGAGAGATAGGGCTGCTCAGCCAATGTGCGTTCGATGATAGCAAAGTGTTGCTCCAGTTCAGCAATGGCGGCCTTAATCTGAGCCATATCGCGCTTTTCGGGCGGAGTGCGAACCATACCCCAGAACACGGTGCGGAAGGGGGCGGCAATGGTTGAGGTATTCCAGTCCATCCATTTTTCTGCCGCAGCGCGAGCCTGGAGATCCTGCGGGTAAAATGGCGTCTGGCCGAACTTGGCCGCCAGATAACGCACGATGGTATTGGATTCCCACAGCACGAAATCCCCATCCTGCAACAGCGGCACAAGGCCGTTGGGGTTAAGCGATCGGTAAGGTTCTTCGTTAACCTTGCCGAAGGCACCACCGGCGTTGATATGGGTGTAATTCAGCCCTAACTCTGCGGCACACCAGCGCACTTTTTTGACGTTGTTGGAATTTTCACGGCCCCAAATGGTCAGCACAAAGCACCTCTTCATCGACAGATAAAAGTAACCCTCATACCTACGCTACAAAGCCGTTTTTGTCACCTTGAAATCAGCGTTCCCAGTGGCAGACCTCCCAATCGTGCCGATCTGCCAGCGCACGCAGATCGCTATTGGGATTGATGACGGTAGCGCTGTCGACGTACTCCAGCATGGCTTTATCGTTAATGGAGTCGCTGTAGCCGTGGCTATGGGCAAATTGCAGCTCAGGGTGTTGCTGCAACCATTGTTGCAGGCGGATGACCTTACCCTGCTGATAGGTCATGGTGCCGTAGGTATTGCCAGTAAAACGGCCATCTGCCACTTCGACACCGATCGCCAGCGCGCCATCGGCTCCCAGTTGCTCGGCAATGGGGGTAACCAGGTGTTCGCCGGTAGCAGAAATCACCAGAATGCAGTCGCCGCGTTCGCGATGCCATTGCATGCGTTCGCGTGCCGCGGGGTAGACGCGGGGCAGGATATCCCGGCGAATATAGCGCTGCACCCAACCGGCGACGGTCTGGGTACTCAGGCCCACCAGCGGAACCAGCGTTGCCTGCATATAATCTTCCATCGACAGCTGGCCCTGATAATAGGATTGCATCAACAGTTGCTCTTGGCGTTCCAACTCTGCCGGGGCGAACCCTTCGGCCACCAGCCAGCGAACCCACAGGCTGGCGCTGTCATCATCAATCAGGGTTTCATCCAGGTCGAACAGGGCTAAATCCATCAATATTTCTCCGGCAAGGAATGCTGCGGGCTACAGGATAACGGATACGCGCGGCTGCGAGCCAGTTGCCGCGGTGAAATGCGCAGAGCATAAGTAACTTTGATGACAGTGCGGCGACGGTTTGTTGAAAGTTTGCATAACCTGGCACATAGCCTGATTTCCAACCAATTTCTCTGCGGTAACGTACAGTTATGTAAAAATGCAGAAAAATCAGCCTAAACCCTGCAAAAATAAGAGCAATCTAATAAACTCACAGCGAGGGCACTTTTGGTGCCGCGTTGGCCCAAATGGGAGCCGCTGGGTATTTCGCGGTTGGCAGCGCGGCCTCGTGCCACTCTCGCTGGTTGGCTGAAAACGTGAACATGTTTGAAAGTTAACGCTATTTCAATGGTTTGAATGGACACTCTGGCGACGTCATGATGAAAAATAACCGTTCCACTCCTCTTGGTAAATTGGCCCTCAGCGTAGGTGTCATGTTGTTGGTTGTGCCTACCGTACAGGCAGCAGAGGCTCCGGCCGCACCACAGGTCGATGCGAAAGCCTATGTCTTGATGGATTACAACAGCGGCAAGATCCTGGCAGAAGGTAATGCGGATACCCGCCTGGATCCCGCGAGCCTGACTAAAATCATGTCCAGCTACGTGATTGGTCAGGCAATGAAAGCCGGTAAAATCAAACCGGACGATCTGGTCACCGTGGGCAAAGATGCCTGGGCAACCGGCAACCCGGTGCTTCGTGGTTCTTCTTTGATGTTTATCAAACCTGGCGACCAGGTACCGGTATCGGAACTCAATAAAGGCATCGTCATCCAGTCAGGTAACGACGCCAGCATCGCCTTGGCGGACTTCGTGGCGGGTAGCCAGGATTCGTTCGTTGGCTTGATGAACAATTATGGCAAGTCCCTCGGCCTGCAAAATACCCACTTCCTGACCGTGCATGGTCTGGATGCCGAAGGGCAGTACAGCACCGCACGCGATATGGCGTTGCTGAGCCAGGCGCTGATCCGCGACGTGCCGGATGAGTACGCGTTGCATAAAGAAAAAGAGTTCACCTTCAACAAGATCCGCCAGATAAACCGTAACCGCCTGCTGTGGAGCACCAACCTGAATGTGGATGGTATCAAAACCGGTTACACCGGCGGGGCCGGGCATAACCTGGTCGCCTCGGCCACCGATGGCCCAATGCGCCTGATTTCTGTGGTGCTAGGGGCTCCGAGTGACCGTGTGCGCTTTAGCGAAAGCGAGAAGTTGCTGACCTGGGGCTTCCGTTTCTATGAAACCGCAACGCCAATCAAGGCCGATAAAGCCTTTGTGACGCAGAAAGTGTGGTTTGGTGACGTGGGCGAGGTGCTGCTGGGCGTGGCGAAGGATGCCGCCGTCACTATTCCCAAGGGGCAGATGAAAAACCTGAAGGCCAGCTACAAGCTTAATCAACCGACGCTGGAAGCGCCGCTGGCGAAAAATCAGGTGGTAGGTACCATCGATTTCCAACTGGATGGCAAAACTATCGAACAGCACCCGCTGGTGGTGATGCAGGAAGTGAAGGAAGGGAACTTCTTTAGCCGCATGTGGGACTTTGTGATGATGAAGTTGACCCAGTGGTTCGGCGGTATTTTCGGCTAATCTTTGTTTGATAAGGGGCCAACAGTGGCCCCTTCTGCCAGATCAATTACACGCCACTACCTTGATGGCTAATCCGCCCTGAGAGGTCTCGCGGTATTTGGAGTTCATGTCCTTGCCGGTTTCGTACATGGTTTCGATCACCTTATCCAGGCAAACGCGCGGCTCGCTGGTGCGACGCAGTGCCATACGTGCGGCGTTGACCGCCTTCACGGCAGAAATCGCGTTACGTTCGATACAAGGCACCTGAACCTGTCCGGCCAGTGGATCGCAGGTCAGCCCAAGATGGTGCTCCATGGCAATCTCTGCGGCGATACAAACCTGTGCCGGGCTGCCGCCCATCAGCTCCGCCAGACCAGCTGCCGCCATTGAGCAGGCAACGCCGACTTCCCCTTGGCAGCCCACTTCAGCGCCGGAGATTGAAGCATTCATCTTGTACAGCGTGCCGATCACACCGGCAGTCAGGAAGTAACGGCTGTAGGAGTTGGTGTTCACCGGGCGAATAAACTGGTCGTAATACGCCAGCACCGCTGGAATGATACCGCAGGCACCGTTGGTGGGGGCCGTTACCACTCGGCCACCCGCTGCGTTCTCTTCGTTGACCGCGAACGCGAACATATTGATCCAATCAACTACGTTCATCGGGTCGATATTGTTCTTGTCACCGGTTACCAGAATGCGGCGTAGGGCGGCGGCACGGCGCTGTACCTTCATCGGGCCGGGGAGCAACCCTTCGGTATTCATACCGCGTTCGATACCGGCACGCATCACCTGCCAGACGTCGGCAAAGTGCGCTTCGATCTCTGCTTTGCTGCGCAATGCCAGCTCGTTCTGCATCACCAAACCGGAAAGTGAAAGCCCGGTATCTTTGCAGTGCTGCTGCAAATCCAGCGCGGAACGATAAGGGTAGGGGACCGCAACGCTATTGTTGGCCGATTGGCCGAAGTTTTCTTCATCAACGATAAATCCGCCGCCGATGGAGTAATAGGTTTTGCTGTGAAGTAACCGATCGCCAGCATAGGCGCTGATCGACATGCCGTTTTCGTGCAGCGGCAGGTTAGTGCTGTGGAAGTTCATGCCACCAAGCTGTGGAAAATCGACCTCGTGCACCCCCTTTGCCAACAACAGGCGGCCACGCTGCTCTACATCACGAATAAAGCCGGCGATGCTGTCGATGTCCACGTCATGGGGCAGATTGCCCGCCAGGCCCATAATAATCGCGATGTCGGTATGGTGCCCTTTACCCGTCAGTGACAGTGAACCGTAGACGTCAACCGCCACCCGCGTTGTATCGTGGAGTTGCCCGGCGGCCTGCAAATCATCAATAAACTGTTTACCGGCTTTCATCGGGCCGACGGTGTGGGAACTGGAAGGGCCGATGCCAATTTTGAAAATATCGAAAACGCTGACCATAGTCTCGCTTCCTTCTTGAAGTTAATTCCCTCAGCCTGCCGTTTAGGGGGCATATGGGTCATGCTTGAGTTCGCGGCGGGGCAGGAGGGGGAGATTCGAGATAACCGGTGCCATAAGGCACCGGCTGAGCGCTATTAACCGAACAGGGTGTACAGGATGGCAGAGATGGCAATCAGGCCCATCACGACCACAAATACGTTGCTGATGTGGCCGCTGTACTTGCGCATGGCAGGCACTTTACGGATCGCATACATCGGCATCAGGAACAGCAGCATCGCGATGATTGGGCCGCCCAGGTTCTCGATCATACCCAGAATGCTTGGGTTCAGTGTGGCAACGATCCAGGTGGTCACCAGCATGAAGATGGCAGTGATGCGGTTAAGCTTGTGGGTGGTGATGGTTTTGCCACGGCTTCTCATCGATTTGGCAATCATGCCGTTAAAGCCTTCACGAGCACCGAGGTAGTGGCCCAGGAAGGATTTGGTGATGGCGATAAAGGCGATGACTGGTGCGATGTACTCGATCACCGGGTTGTTAAAGTGGTTAGCCAGGTAAGACAGGATGGAGATGTTTTGCGCTTTGGCTTCGGCCAGATCCGCCGGGGACAGGCTCAGCACGCAGCTGAAAACAAAGAACATCACGGTCAGCACCATCATGATGTGTGCGTAGCCCAGGATGCGGGAACATTTCTTCTCAGCGTCCACGCCGTACTCTTCGCGTTTTGCGACTGCAAAGGCGGAGATGATCGGTGAGTGGTTGAACGAGAACACCATAACCGGGATTGCCAGCCACAGGGTGATCACCAGGCCGTGGCCCAGGCTGCCGCCAGAACCGGCCAGTGAGACGTTTTCGAAGATGGCACTGCTCCAGTTAGGGATCAGGTATAGCGCCAGCAGCATCAGCACCGCAACAAACGGGAATACCAGGATACTCACTGTCTCTTATACACATCTGACGCTGCCGACGATGCCAACTAAAAAGGGGGGGGGGGGGGGGGGGGGGGGGGGGGGGGGGGGGGGGGGGGGGGGGG
>NZ_JAELTL010000071.1:0-22439 GCF_016428815.1 Serratia sp. ASV30
TGTTCATCGGTTAGATTGCCGCTGAGATAACCGGTCATTGAAGTGAAACGAGCTCCTGTCGCCACCAGTGCATCGATATCCTTATTGGCCCAGCTCCAGATTTCAACACCAAAGCCCAGTGCATGAATGCGCTCCACACGTTCGATAAAGGGTAAGTCCAAAAACACCATTTCTGCACAAACTGAGAGTTGATAGCTTGCCACTAGCGGTCTCCTAATTTATAGGGGGTATCTACAATTGGTCATCAATATACATGCCTAAGTTGTTTTTTAATGTCAAAAAAAGATAATTTCAACGTGGTCATAAATTTAGGGGAAAATTAATTTGTTTACATTGTAGAGTTATTGGAGGACATTCGCTGTACTTATTTAATCAGGCCGTAATTTATGTATTCGAGAAGGCGTTTTCTAACCGTAGGCGCTGCCCTGACGGGCTTTGCCGTATTCAAACCTTCCTTATCCTGGGGAAGAATGCCTAGTGAAAGCAGCGACGCTGCCATTTTTATTAAGCTTTCAGTGCTATTAACCAACGGAAAAAAAATGAACCCGGTAATAGCACTGCGTGCCTTGAATTGTTTGCAGGAAGAGGATCCTTCCTTTCAGGAGAAAATGCAGTTGCTGGCCAATGCGCTGAGCGTTGCCAATATTCTCTCGGCCGATGAGCTGAATAATCATTTGATTATGACTGCTCCCACTGGCGACACCGCCAAGAAAATCATTTCAGCCTGGTATCTTGGTTATACAGGAACACCCGTATCGCTACGGGCGTCAGATAACACGCGTTTCGTCAGCTATACCGATGCCTTTGCCTATGCTCCAACTTTGGACGCGACAGTGATCCCCACTTATTCCCGTGGCAAGACAAACTATTGGGTGCAGCCACCTATAACCCTCAACAGCGACTAGTTCCCGTTGAAAATAGGAGCAATATCATGAGTAAACACTATGATGCCGATGTGATTGTCATTGGCTCTGGCGCATTGGGTAGTAATGCCGCAACCTTGCTGGCCCGCAGTGGCAAGGCGGTTATTATTCTTGAGGCTGGAGAGAAAATACCGCGCTGGAAGATCGTCGAAAACTTCAGAAACTCATCGAAAAAATCCAATTATAACTCCCCCTATCCCAACGAACCTTGGGCCCATCACTCCTATGATGAACAATATATCGAGAATACCGGTTCCTTTGATTTCCGGCCCGGCATGCTGAAACTTGTGGGGGGGACAACCTGGCATTGGGCGGCCGCCTGCTGGCGCTATCTGCCTAGTGATATGAAGCTAAAAACATTGTATGGCGTGGGGCGTGATTGGCCGCTGGAATATCACGAGTTGGAGCCTTTCTACCACCAGGCCGAGGTGGCTTTGGGGGTTTGCGGCAGTGATACCGACGATCAGAGTGGGCAGGGCGGCAGCGCTTTTCCTCCGCGTTCACAGCCGTATCCGATGTTACCTGAAGGTGAAACCTACCTATTCCAGCGGCTGAAAAGCCGAATGGCTCCGGCTGGTTATCATTTCATCCATGAACCCAATGGGCGGGCTACTCGCCCGTATGATGGTCGCCCCGCCTGCAGCGGCAATAATAACTGTATGCCGGTCTGCCCGATTGGAGCCATGTACAGCGGTGATCAACATGCCCAACATGCGCAAGATGCCGGGGCGCGTTTATTGACGGATTCAACCGTGTGGAAACTGGAAAAAGGCGTTGATGACAAAATTGTCGCAGCTCATGTGCGCAGTTCTAAAGGTGTCGATACGCGGTTAACCGCAAAATACTTTATCGTTGCCGCACACGGGCTGGAAACGGCAAAACTGCTGTTAATGTCGGATATCGCCAACAGCTCCGATCAGGTGGGGCGTAATTTAATGGATCATACCGGCATGGGCTTGCAGTTTCTGGCCGATGAACCTCTCTGGCCGGGGCGAGGCGCCGTACAGCAAGGGGGAATATTCAACTCTCGCGACGGCGATTTTCGTAAAACAAGAGCGGCAATCAAGCACGCTATTGCTAACAATGTCCCCAATATGGCCGTAGCGCAACGTTTGATAGCTAAAGGCGTCATAGGTAGCGAACTGGACAAACAGATCCGCCATCAGGCGGCACGCTGGGTCGATATCTCAACGGTGTTTGAAACCCTCCCCCAGGCAAGCAATACCGTGCGCCCAAGTACCACACGCAAAGATGCATTGGGCATTCCGATGCTGACGGTGAATTACGAAGTCGATGACTATGTCAAAGCGGCAAAATCCGTGGTGGAGGCGGATTACAAAAGATTCGTCGCTCTGATGGGGGGCACCGTCATTAATGACAATACGGGCTGGCAAAACCGTGACCATTTAATGGGGACCGTCATTATGGGCGACAACCCAAAAGATTCAGTGGTAAACCACGAGTGCCGGTGCTGGGATCATAGCAACCTGTTTCTCGCGACGACTGGGGTGATCCCCGCTTCGGGAGTCGTCAATCCCACGCTGACGGGCGTCGCTCTGAGCATTCGCGCAGCTGAAATCATTGAGCGTGAGATTTGAATATGAAAATACTTTTCAGGTTTCTCGCTGTAACCGTGTTGTTTATTGGGTTTAGCCACTCTTTGGCTGTATTTGCCGCCGATAAGGCGTTGGTTGAGCGTGGGAGATATATTGCGATCGCTGCTGATTGCGGTGCCTGCCATCGTCAGGCTCTCAATAATGGCGTTCCGTTTGCTGGGGGATACGCGATCGAGTCACCGATGGGGCGTATCATTGCCAGTAATATTACCCCCTCGAAACAGTACGGCATCGGTAATTATAGCGAGCAGCAGTTTGCCAAGGCTGTGCGTGAGGGTATCGCCGCTGATGGCAAGAATCTCTACCCAGCTATGCCATACACTTCATATCGAGATATGACGACGGCGGATGTACAGGCACTTTATGCCTACTTTATGCAGGGGGTTGAACCCGCAGATATTCCGCCTTCAGCACGTACCGATCTGAGTTTCCCGTTTAATATCCGGCAGATTATGTGGGGCTGGAATCTGTTGTATCTCAGCGGCGTTTCCGCTGATAAGGCAGAGGCACATCCTGGTTCATTGGAGCGCGGTAAGTATTTGGTTGAGGTGTTGGCGCATTGCAGTGCCTGCCATACCCCACGCAATATCATGATGGCAGAGCAGAGCAGAGCAGTCTTAACCTTGCTGGTAGCCCGCTGGGTGGCTGGTACGCCCCTAATATTACCCCAGATAAGAGTGGCATTGGCGATTGGAGCCAACGGGATCTGGTCACCTACCTGAAAACCGGGCATCTGGTTGGCAAGGCACAGGCGGCAGGTGCGATGGCGGAAGCCGTTCAAAACAGCTTCAGCTTGATGACGGATGATGATTTGAATGCGATCGCTTCATGGGTTAAGCAGGTGCCAGCCATTCCTACGGCGGTTGCCGACATTGGGCTTCAATCGCCACGGGTTGATATCAACAGCGTTCTCACCGGGCGGGGAACCCTGACAGACAGCTCAACAACGGACGGCGCTAAACTTTATGAAAATGCTTGCGCGAGTTGCCATGGCCATGACGGTCAGGGAACCGACGATAACTTTTATCCCGCATTAACTCGCAACCGTGCGGTTTCCGCATTGGGTCCGCAGAATTTGGTGATGGTCATCGTGGAAGGTATCCAACGTAAAACCAGTCATTCTGATATCAGCATGCCCACATTTTCTGACCAGTTAAACAACGCGCAAATTGCCTCAGTCAGTAACTATGTTCGCAGTCGTTTTGCCGGTATTGACGACAAAGTGACTGCGCAGGATGTACAGACCCTTCGTGATGGTGGGGAGCCTCCGTTTATAATGCGATACATAAACTGGCTAATGACCGTAGGGATATTGGTGATGATAAGTTTGTTGGGCGGCTTCTGGTATTGGCGAAAAACAAGACGTTCAGGCAGACAGCAAATTCGCTGACTCAATCGGTGTCACCCCTTCCAAAAGGAAGGGGGACGCGCCAAATGACGGAGGTAGTACAAAATTAATCACAGCGCCCATGGTTGATTTTGGTCAGGGGAAGGTTGATGTCGAATATTTTCAGATGAATATTTTTAGCCCCCATCGCTTCAGCCCTTTTGACGTGGTGTTCGGCATATGTTTCGGCAAACGCTCGGTTTTCGAAAAAGTATATCCCTCCCGCCTCGCCAGTATGCTCATTCTCAGTCCAGATCTTGGAGATGAAACCCGGCTCTTGATTGATGCTTTCGGCCAGCGATTGCGCATTTTTGGACAGGGTTGCACCAAGCTGGTCGGCTGGGAAACTAAAATCAATCTGTAAAATGACACTCATGTCGTGATCCTTTTCGTGGCGAGTGGTTGTATATGAAACAGGGGTATTCCATGGTGCGTTCTGCAAGCTGGGGTAACTGCGCGTTGAGAAACCGCCCCTTTGGTTCATTGTGACATAAAGGTTTGGCTGAAGTCGTCGACTTGCAAGCCAACCTGGTCGCTGACCCTATGGTAAAACGCCTTGGTTTTGGGCGCTTCCCCCCTGGATTGGTTGAGACCGCGATCGTCATGATATTTGACAGCAAAAATTAATAAATAGACTATGAAAGTTAACTCTGTTCAATATTTGTGAACAAATGGACAAACTTGCAGCCATGGCCACTTTTGTCAACGTGGTTGAAACCGGGAGTTTCACCCGCGCGGCTATTGCCATGGGGCTTCCCAAAGCGCGGATCTCCCAGCGTATTAGCGATCTTGAGTGCGTCAATTAATCGGGGTGTAAAGAGGTGGATGGCGTTGCCGCACATCCACCCAATAATCGAGGATCAGTGAACCTTTTTACCATCAACAATGATGTGATGCGGGCTGCGAGCCTTCGGATGGATGAAGAAATGCCCTTCCTGAGCGCTATCCGTGCTGATTGGCACCAGCGTAATATTTTTCGCTCCAGCGGCTTTATTATGCAAGGCGTAAATAATGAAGGGGATTACCAGCACCACCAGGAAGCACACGACCAGTAAACCGGCGTAGACGTCGTTAGCTTCTCCACCCGGCAGCCCCGAAGGAGGGAAGAAGGAGACGACAAAGGCTACCAGAGAGGTCAGCAACCCAATGACCGCCACTGTAATTTTAACCCCATTGCCTCCCGGTATATTAAAGGTGCGCTTGTTATTCGGCTGCTTGCGGATCAGCTGGATATACGCCAGGAATAACAGGAAATAGCTGCAAAGATAAATCACTACCGTCAGCGCCAGCGCAATCAGGAACGACATGTTATTGCCCCCCCCGGTATTGGTCAGAACAATCAGTGCCACCGACGTGATGAGTAACTGGGAAATGACCAGCACCACCGGCACGCCGTTTTTGTTCATTTTGGCAAAGCGGGCAGGCAGGATCCCTTGTTGTGCTGTCACTAACATCCCGCGGGAAGGCCCGACTATCCAAGCGGCGATCTCAGCCAGCACCCCCAGAAGCAACAGCGCAGCGATGCCACGAATAGCCCATTCAAAGCCCGTCCCCAAATGATTGATCAGCACCGTGAAGGTTTGCATCACGCCCGCAGAGAGGTTGATTTGCTCATGGGGTATCACGGCGGCAATCGAGAGCCCGCCGACAGAACTCAGGCAAATCGCCGCAAACATCAACAGCAGCATGGCAAGCGGATAATCGCGGCCCGGATTTTTCATTTCATTGACGTGGGTAGCCGATGCTTCCACCCCCATATAGCTTAGGA
Organism: Serratia sp. ASV30; assembly: GCF_016428815.1. Lineage (NCBI taxonomy): Bacteria > Pseudomonadati > Pseudomonadota > Gammaproteobacteria > Enterobacterales > Yersiniaceae > Serratia > Serratia sp. ASV30. The sequence goes on from NZ_JAELTL010000071.1 coordinate 5,695, forward strand.
TGAAGGCCACAAACACCACTAACGTGCTCATGCTGGTGAAGTCCGGCAAGAAGGTTTCGGCATTCATTTCAATCGCAATGGGAGCACCAGAGCGCAGATAAGTGATGGCCAGGATCACCAGAATAGCGGCAGGCAGCAGAATACCGGCAAAAAAACCAATCTTGGCGATGCGAGCAGTATTTTTGGTGCCACCAAACTGAGTCAAGGCCAGGCCCCATAAAATAACCAGTGCGGCGACGGTTTTAACTATCGGATCGTTATTGAGTTCGGGCCAGTTAAGAATATAGGACAGTGCCCCTAGCACGAAGTAGAGCATCGGAATGAAGCCTATCGCGATTTGCAAATAGCCAAACGAAATAGCGGCAAACCCCCATTTCTCACCGAGGGTTTTAGAAACCCAGGTAAACACACCGCCCTCCTGCCAACCCTCGACCGTCGCCATTTCAGCGGCACACAATCCTACCGGAATGAACCACAACAAGCCGCCAAGGATCAGGAAGAAGGTCAGTGAAAAGCCAGAGGTTGCAAACGTTGGGTATTCGTAAACCGCCATTACCATTGATGCCGTTATGGCAAAAAAGCCCAACAGCGTGAGTTGTTTTGGCGCAGCTATTATTTGAGTGGTAGCCATGGCAATTCTCCTGGGACAAGCGAAGGTGCTTGCCAGTTGATTTCTTATGGTTAACAGGAGTGGCGAGGAGCAAGCCACTCCATTAACAGGTCAGATGCGGATCAGCCGTGGTTAAAACCGGCCGCTTCATCTTCCGAAAGTGGATTAACGACCGGATGACTTTCGAAATGCTCAAGTGCTCGTTTCAGATCGTCAAGCAACAGACTACCCAGGTCAAAACTCACCCCGTGGCGGACTAGAATACGCTGGATCACCAGATCTTCCCGATTGGCTGGCATGGAGTACGCAGGTACCTGCCAGCCGCGCGAGCGTAATTTATCGGCGAGGTCATACAGCGTGTAGCCACCGATGTTGGCACCTTCTTTCAGTTTCCAGGCCAACGCCGGGATGCCTTTACCACTGTCGCCATCAAACAGGATTTCAAACGGACCGAGCTTACCGATCTCGTCGGCAAGATACTGGGCCGTGGCATAGCAAGCGTTATGGACTTTGGCGTAGCCTTCGCGACCAAGGCGTAAGAAGTTGTAGTACTGGGCGATGATCTGCCCACCAGGGCGTGAGAAGTTGAGCGCAAAGGTAGGCATATTGCCGCCAAGATAGTTGACGTTGAAAATCAGCTCTTCGGGCAAGTCCGCCGCTTCACGCCATACCACCCAGCCTGCACCCAGAGGGGCCAACCCAAATTTGTGGCCTGAGGTATTGATGGATTTTACGCGTGGCAGGCGGAAATCCCATTCCAGCTCAGGGGCACAGAATGGGGCAAGGAAACCGCCACTAGCACCGTCGACATGGATGGGAATGTCCAGGCCGGTCTGCTGCTGGAGTTTATCGAGCGCGTCGCTGACCGCTTTTACCGGCTCGTACTGGCAGGTAAAGGTCACTCCGAGGGTGGGTACTACACCGATGGTATTTTCATCGACTCGTTTCAGTACCTCTTCGGGGTTCATGATCAGGCGATCGCCTTCCAGAGGGATTTCTCGCAACTCTACATCGAAATAACGCGCGAATTTGTGCCAGCAAATTTGCACCGGCCCGCAGATCATATTGGGTTTATCGGTTGATAGACCCTGTGCGGCACGTTTTTTGCGCCATTGCCATTTCAACGCCAACCCACCCAACATAGCGGCTTCTGACGAGCCAATGGTGGAGCAGCCCAGCGTGGTGCCCGGCGACGGCGATTTCCACAGGTCGGCCAACATGCGCACGCAGCGGGCCTCAATTTCGGCCGTTTGTGGATACTCGTCTTTATCAATCATATTTTTGTCGATGGACAGATCCATCAGGTCGCGAATTTCTTCATCAACCCAGGTCTGACAGAATGTCGCCAGGTTTTGCCGTGAGTTACCGTCTAACATTAATTCATCGCGGATGGCACTAAATACGTGGCGAGGATTTCGCTCTGCGTCTGGAAACCCAGATTTCGGTAGTGAAATGGCTAAGTCGATCGAAGAATAAACATCATCATTAACATTGCTGTTATTTTTCTGGTTGCTGTTACTCATAAAAAACCTCTTGATTTCTATATGTCAATATACTCGGCAGGACCATGTAAAACCGCCCCCTGTGCTCTACTAACGCCATCAAGTCTTGGCGTTAATTCTAGAACATTTTCTGGAAAAGATAGGAAATTAACTTAAATATAGAAAATTTCCAGTAAAATCAGTTAGAAGGAGGCTTTGCTTGTTGAGCGTTTTGCCAGTGTTTTTTAAGCAAGGGTGTGGTGATTCATAGATCTAGTCGCACTCGGATTTTTATGAAAGTAATTTAATCATTGTTACGGCATGGTTATAATAACATTAAATCTGTTAATGAGACTTTTCTCTCTATTGATAAGCTAATTCCCATATTATCCACTGCAACCTAATGGTTTATTAATGAGGATATAAAATTATTGAAAAATAAAGCATTGTGAGGATTACGTTCTACAATTACTCTAAACAAAATCTGCAGTTACCCGCGAAGTCGGTTTGATTTGATAAGGAGTGATGAGTTATGCAGCAAAAAACCATGTTTCTGCCTGCCTGCGAACATTCTGAGGCATGTCTATGCCACAGCCCGGCATTTATACGCATTAATACGGTGCTAACCCGCCAGGCGGCGAAAGCGCCGCCGATAACGACAGCCACGGTCGCAGCAGCAATACCCGCAGTGCAATCCACACATTCCAATACAACCGCCAGCGCTACGCAGCTAAAAGTGTTTATCAACGTACGAATTTTTGACGGGGTTTCTGACCAACTGCGCGAGGGGATGCAGGTTATCGTTGAAGGCAACAAAATCCAATCGATTGAACCCGCTGATACGGCTCCGCCTGCGGAAGCAATAGTTATAGACGGCAACGGTGGCGTGCTGATGCCCGGCCTGATTGATGCGCACTGGCATGCCATCATGGCTCGCCCTTCCATGATGACGGCGATGACGGCCGATTTTAACTATATCCAGGCGCTGGCGATTGCCGAAGCGCAAGCAACGCTGCTGCGTGGGTTCACCACGGTCCGCGATATGGGCGGGCCTGTGTTTGGCCTGAAACGCGCGATTGATGAGCAGATTACGGTTGGCCCGCGCATTTACCCGTCCGGGGCGTTCATTTCCCAGACCGGCGGCCACGGTGATTTTCGCATGCTCAGTGAAGTCCCACGCGCCCCTGCGGACTCTTTGAGCTATATCGAGAGGGTGGGGATAACCGCCATTGCCGATGGTGCCGACCAGGTGTTGCTACGCGCCAGGGAACAGTTGATGAGAGGGGCTTCTCAGATCAAATTTATGGCCGGTGGCGGAGTAGCCTCGCTCTATGACGGCATCGACGTGACGGAAGGCTCCGTGCCCGAAATCCAGGCGGCGGTGACCGCTGCGGAAAATTGGGGTACCTACGTGACCGTTCACGCCTACACGGCCCGTGCAGTTACCATGGCAATCAAAGGCGGCGTGAAATGTATCGAACACGGCCAGTTGGTGGATGAACAGACCGTGGAGCTCATGGCGCAACAGAATCTGTGGTGGTGCCTGCAACCTTTCCTGGACGATGAAGATGCCGTACCTATGGCGAATCCGGCCTCACGCGCCAAGCAACTGGTGATGTCCGCTGGAACCGATAACGCCTACCAACTGGCGAAAAAGCACCACATAAAAACTGCCTGGGGTACCGACACACTCTTCGACGCCCGGCTTGCCACACGTCAAGGGGCACAGCTCGCCAAGCTGATCCGTTGGTATACGCCTCTCGAAATTCTTAAAATGGCAACCAGCGTTAATGCTGAACTTTGCGCGCTCTCCGGCCCACGTAACCCTTATCCCGAGAAGCTTGGGGTGATAGAAGCAGGCGCTCTGGCCGATATGATCATCGTCGACGGCGATCCGCTAACGGATATTCAACTGCTCGCCCAGCCTGAGGACGCGTTCCAGATGATCATGAAAAATGGGCAAATTTATAAAAATACGCTGGAAAACAGCGCGGTTTAGTACAGCGCCGCAATGCGGTTTTGGGAGATAAAATGGCAAGCGCACACTCTTTTCGTCAGCGCCGGGAGCCTTTGTTTTTTCGTTCAGGCCATACGCGCTATGGAGCGTTGGCCTTATTGCTGGTCAGTACCTTTAGCCTCATCGGGTGTCGTGACTTTGGTGCGCCAGCATTTTCCTTGCTCGGCTCTTATTTCCCTGCCTGGTTAGCCTGTGCAGGGATTGGCCTTATGGTGGCGGTAGGGGCTCGCATTCTGCTGATTTTTGCAGGAATTGACGAAGTCCTGCCGTGGCGACTCTTCGTCTATACCTGCCTGGCGCTCGCCGTAGCATTTATGTCATTGCTTTTATTCTAAGTGCGCTAAAAATGAACAGGTTAAAACAACAGGGCAATAAACGTCGGATAGCGATCGTCATCGGGGTGGTTATCGTTATTGCTGCCGCTATTTCAGGGTGGTTGACGCTGCGTCAAAACTCGTTAAATCCCACGTCGCAAGATACGGTCATCGGTGCCAGCGTGGTGAACGTCAGCAGCTCCGTTCCTGGGCGTATCCAGTCAATTAACGTAACAGAAAACGGCAAGGTCCAACGGGGTGAGGTGATGTTCACCCTCGATCCGACGATTTACCGTTTGCGGGTCGAGCAGGCGCGGGCGGAACTGCAGATGGCGCAAGCTGCCTGGGATACGCAGCACCGCACGATGATCGCAGAACAATCTAACGCGGCGATCACCGATGAGCAGGTTAACCGGGCGCGGGCCAACCTTAAGCTGGCAACTCAGACGCTGGCACGCATTCAGCCGCTGCTGGGCAAGGGCTATGTCACCGCCCAGCAGGTTGATGATGCCCAGACCGCCAAACACGATGCGGAAATCAGCCTGAAACAGGCGCTGAAGCAAACCGTCGCTTCACAGGCATTAATCAGCAGCGCTGCGGAGTCTGAGGCCTTGCTCGGCGCACGCCGCGCCGCATTGGCCATTGCCGAACAAGAGTTGGAAAATACCCAGATACGAGCGCCGCACAATGGCCTGGTGGTGGGGCTTAATGTTTCGGCGGGGGAATTTGTGATGCCGGACCAGGCGGTATTTACGCTGATTAATAGCGACCACTGGCACGCCTCTGCTTACTTTCGCGAAACAGAGCTGGCGCACATCAAACCGGGGGATTGCGCCACGGTCTATGTCATGGCCGATCGCCAGCGTGCGATTCAGGGCAGAGTGGAAGGCATTGGCTGGGGGATCAGCTCTGAGGAGCAGTTTAACATTCCGCGTAATCTGCCTTATGTCCCAAAATCGCTGAACTGGGTGCGGGTCGAACAGCGTTTCCCGGTGCGGATCAACCTTAAAGATCCGCCGGCTGAGTTGATGCGCATTGGTGCCAGCGCGGTGGCAATCGTACGAGACGACCATGGTTGCTGACAGCCCTTGGGGCAGAATGCTGCGCCAGGTGAAGCGCGATTTGGCCTATTTCCCTGGCCGATTGGCGATGGCCTGGCGGGTCGGTGCGCTTTGTGCGCTGATGACGTTGGTTGCCATGCTGTACGGTATCCCCGAATCAGCGATTAGCTGCTATCTGATTTTGTTCGTGATGAAACCAGACGCCGCCGAAAGTATGGCGATGGCCATTGCGGTGACCCTGCTCGTTTCCGTGGTGGTGGGGCTGATCTTGCTGATCCTGCCTTATACCCTGGAATCTGCGCCTTTACGCATGGCGGTGCTGGTCCTTAGCTCGTTTGCCTTTCTCTGGCTAGGCTCGGCGAGCAAACTCGGGCCCGTGGGCAGCATTATTGCGCTGGTGATCGCTTTTATCATGTCGCTGCTTGGCGATGCGCCGAATGGAGAGTTGGCGGTACGCGCGGTACTGTATGCCTGGCTGATGGCCGCATCACCGATGCTGCTATTAGTGGCATTTAATCTTTTCATCGGGCGGCCACCCTGGAAACTGTTACGCGCAAGTCTGGCAGAGCGCTTAGAGGTTGCCGGTGCGGCATTACGCCACCCGGATGCCCCCAGCCTGCGTAAAGTGGAGGAGCTGCTGCGGGAAGGGCAGAGCGAACATCAACAGCGGGCTATGCTCGTGCGCATTTTCCATCTGCGGCCTGCCGCAGAGGCCGCCTGGCTAACCGCCGCTGTCAATAGCAGCTATCGGTTACTGTTGGCAATTTCAGCCCTCAATAAAACCGTACCGGCGTTAACTCGCCCTGAACTGGCAGACTGGTGCAGTTCTGCCGCCGAGGCCGTTACCACAGGCCAGGTGGTTGAACCCCCTGCGTTTAATCAGAGTGGGAAAAATGACGAAGTCACCCACGCGCTGGTGCAACTTGCAACGCCAGATAACGCGGTAGACACCAGTGCGCCAAAAGCCTCGTTTTTAGCCGCAGACGCCTTTACCAATCCCGTCCATCAGCAATTTGCCTTAAAGACCACGGCGGCCAGCGTGATCTGTTATCTCGTCTATACCGCACTGGACTGGCAAGATATTCATACCGCCATGATCACCTGTTATGTCGCTGCGCTCGGCACGGCGGGGGAGACGGTACACAAGCTGACGCTGCGCATCGTTGGCTGCCTGATAGGCGCATTGATGGGCGTGCTTTCGCTGATTTTTATTGTTCCGTCGCTGAGTGATATCGGCCAGTTAATGGCGCTGGTGTTCGGTGCGCTGCTGCTCAGTGCCTGGGTATCGAGTGGCAATGAGCGGATTGCCTATGCGGGAATACAAATCGGACTGGCATTTTTACTGACCGTGTTACATGGCTTTGGGCCGAGTACGGATTTGGGCGTCGCGCTCGACAGGGTGCTGGGGATCTTGCTGGGGAATCTGGTGGTGTATTTATTATTCACCTATGTTTGGCCCGTCGCCATTGCTGATTTTGTCCGCACTCGCATCCGCAGCCTGGTCACGGGATTAAGCAATCTGGCCGCATTGGCACCAACAGAACGCCCGGCAGCGATAAGACAGGCGGCAGCAGTTGAAGAAGAACTGACTACGGCACGGGAGGCGCTAAGGCTGGTTCCTTTTGAACCAAGATCGCTACGCCCTTCTCCCGAAGAATACCGGCGTCTGCAAGCTATCCTTGGCGAAATGGAAAACCTCTGTCCGGCGCTGTTTTTGCCCTTTGATAAGTCCTCCTCCGATGTGGAACGGCTCAGCCGACTTTCCTCGAGCGGTGGAGTGATTAATCCCTCAGTACCAACAGGAAGCAATAACGGTTTGCCACTCGCCGTTGAACTTGAGATCCAACAAAGCATCAGGCGACTTGAGGAACTTCTCGGATGAAGCCGCGCACTCAGACTTTCAAAATACGAACTTTCAGCACGGCAGTGGGGCTGTGTCTGTTAGCAGGCTGTGCCACGGACCAATTGGCGTTGGCCCCGGCTAGTCCTTCCTCTCCCTGGACACCTGACGGCATCAGCAGTCATGAATTTGCTGTTCCGGCCAACCCGGCGGTAGCGGAACTTCCTGCACCACCTGCGATCAACCAGGAACAGGTCTACCAGTTACCCGAGCTTATCGACATCGCCCAGATGCAAAACCCGGATACTCGCATCGCCTGGCAGCAGGCGCGGCAGGCTGCGCTGGGCGTAGGTATGGCTGAGGCGACATTTTTGCCGATGATTTCAGCCAGCGTGATCGGCGGCTATCAAAGAACGCGCACGCCGCTGCCTTATGACATTGGCGGCCAACACGATCTGGATACCACCGGCAGCGCGGTTGTACCGGCACTGGCATTGCAGTGGTTAATCTTCGATTTTGGTCAGCGTAGCGCTTTGCAACAGGCGGCCAAGCATACCTCCTATGCCGCCAACGTCGCCTTTAACGGCATGCATCAAAAGATTATTTACGATGTTACGCGCAGCTATTACCAATACGGTGCGGCCCAGTCACGCCGCAAAATAGCGCAGGAGACGCTGCGCAATAGCCAGAAAATCCTCGATGCTGCCTTGGCGCGAAACAAAAATGGCGTCGCGACAACGGTGGAAGTCGCGCAGGCACGCCAGCAGGTCGCGCAGTCGGAACTGAATCGCGTTGTGGCACAGGGAACGGAACGTGACGCATGGCAGGCCTTACTGGCAGCCATAGGCATTTCTGCCTCATCGCAAATCAAAGTAGGCTATGCCGAGGATAAACCCTTGCCGCAGACGGCCAGTGCGCCAACCCAGCAGATGATTAAACTGGCGCTCTCCCAGCGGCCAGACGTATTGGCAACTTATGCTGCTGCTCAGGCCGCAACCGCAGGCATCAAGGCGGCAGAGGCGGACTTCTTGCCTAAGGTCTATCTCGCCAGCGCGGTCGCGGGTGGCGATGGGCGCTTTGATATGCAGGGATTGCCGCCTATTGGTCAGCAAACGTCCTCCTCTAGCATTCTCTTGGGCGTTACCGTACCGCTTTACGATGGTGGAATACGAGCTGCCCGTGTGAAAGAGGCCGAATCACGTGCTGCCGTGGCAAACGAGACTTTCCAAAAGACGCAGGAGGCTGCGGTTCGAGAGATTATCGTGGCTGCCGATACGTTACAATCTGCGCTAGAAGCCAACCAGGCAGCATTGAACCTGGTAAAAACCGCGTTTATTACCTACGACGCCGCGCTGGAGTCTTATCGCAACGGCGTAGGGACCATCACCGTGGCTAACGAAGCAGCCAATGGTCTGCTCTATGCGCAACAGATGAGTACCGATGCTCACGCTGCGGCACTGATCGCGGCGGCTAATTTAGCCTTTGTGATGGGCAAAATGACCCACGTGGACCCAGAGTAATTCAAGGGTGGTAAGCCGACAGCTATCGACATAAGGAAGAAAATCATGACATCTCCATTCTCGGCACTGATCATCGGTGCGTCACGCGGAATAGGTTTAGGCATTGTCAGACAGCTATCCATCCAGGGTTGGCAGGTAGTTGCAACCTGTCGCGGTGCGGTGCCTGCCGATAGCCCGGCTGATACGCAATGGCTGAAGTTAGATATCAATCATCAGGATGAAAGGATTGCCCTGAAAGAGCGGCTGTCGCCGCAACAATTCGATCTTATCTTTATCAACGCAGGTGTTTACGGGCCAGCCCATCAGGACGTTGCCCAGGCGAATGACGATGAGATCGTTCAACTGTTTATGACCAATACCTTTTCCCCGGTTCGCTGTGCGGCAGCGTTAATACCGCTGGTGAAACCGCACACCGGCGTGATGGCGTTGATGACATCGGAGCTGGGCAGTTTAAATGAGAACGACGCGGCGACCTATCCGCTGTACGCCGCCAGCAAAGCGGCTCTGAATATGTTAACGCGTGGGTTGCGTGATACCGCCGCACGGCGGGAGTTGACTTTGCTGTCGGTGCATCCAGGCTGGGTACAAACGGATATGGGCGGAACGAATGCCACGCTGACTGTCGAACAAAGCTGCTCTGGCATTGTGAGCCAGGTGCTGGCCTGGCGAGGCAAAGGAGGGCATCACTTTATTGACTATGCAGGCAACGTGCTACGTTGGTAAAACGCGGTTTTGTAGGGGCGCTGCTGCGCCCATTTAACTCCTGTTCCAATCTTCCCCTCCTCGGCCTTTACAGGGATTAAGGGAGGGGAATAACGCTATCCTTACTTACTTCAACTCAGGCCAGTAGTCCTTGTTCGCCTCAATCAAGTCATCAAGTATCGCTTTGGCAACTGATGCGCTGGGTACGGTTTTCGACAGCGTAATGGCTTGCCACAGTTTCTGATAAGAACGCTGTTCCCAGGCATCGACCACCAGTTTTTCTACCGCCACCTGCTGGCTCATCAGCCCTTTCTGGAATTGCGGGATATTGCCAACCACCAGCGGTTGCGGGCCACTTTTGCCAACCAGACAGGGGATCTCGACCATGGCTTCCGGATCGAAGTTATTAATAGCGCCGTTGTTTGGCACAATCAACAGCATGCGCTCCTGGGTGTTGAAGGCGATGGCGGTTGCCAGATCGACGATGTAGGAGGCATGCTCGTCAATTTCCAACTCGCCTGCCGAGGATTTACCCGCCTGGATAATGGCATTACAGGAGCCGAAGACGTGCTTCTCGCGGTGATCCATGACTTCGTTAGCGCGGGTACGCTCCGGGTTGGAATGCTCTACTACGTAGTCCGGGAACAGATAGTATTTCAGGTAGGTATTTGGGAAGGTTTCTGGATCCAACGCCCAGACATCTTTCGCTTTGGCAAAGGTGTCATTCCAGCTAGCCTCCGTACCATGTTCATCTGATGGCGGAACGTAGCCAAATTTAGCCACGTATTCGCGGATTTTAGGCATCAAGTCGTTGCCCTGAAGATCCTCAATAGACGTCCACCAGCCGAAGTGGTTAAGCCCGTAGTAACGCACGCGCATCTCTTTGCGGTCTTTCAGGCCAGCAATTTGCGCCATGCGGCTTTCAATGCCGATTGGCATATCGCAGATGTTGAGAATTTTCGCCGTTGGGCGCAAACGACGGGTTGCTTCTGCCACAATCGCCGCCGGGTTGGAATAGTTCAGCATCCAGGCGTTTGGCGAGTATTGCTCCATGTAGTCGGCAATTTCCAGCACGCCGCCGATGGAGCGCATACCGTAAGCAATTCCCCCTGGCCCGCAGGTTTCCTGGCCAAGCACGCCGTGGCGCAGAGGGATTTTTTCGTCTTTTTCACGCATCGGGTATTTGCCCACGCGGATGTGCGCCATCACGAAATCCACATCGGTAAATGCCACTTTGGGGTCGGTGGTGTAGCTGAATTCGATGTCTGGCGCCTGCTCTTTCAGGATAATTTTGCACGCTTCGGCAATGGTTTCCTGGCGCGCACCATCGTTATCATAGAATTTCAAGGCGCGCAGCGGGAAACGATGCTGGTTTGCCAGTAACATCAGTACGATACCAGGAGTGAAGGTGCTACCACCGCCAGCTACAACTACAGAGAATTTATTCATGATACTGCCTCCGTCATGGATTTAAGTTCGCTCGAAGAAGCGTCTTTCATCAGGTTTTCGATCTGGTCGCGGACCTGCGGGACGTTCAGCCCCACAATTACCTGTATACCGTTGCCGCGTCGCACCACACCGTGGGCACCCAGCGCTTTAAAAATGTCGTCGCTTTGCGTCAGCGACATATCCACCAGGACAATACGCAGGCGGGTCGCACAGTTGTTAACGCTCAGGATGTTGTTGGTTCCGCCAAGTGCTTCGAGAAAACCGGCAGCCTGGCCTTGTTTGGCTTCTTTCGCGGCCGCTGCCGTAGTTTGCTGGCGTGATGCTTGATAGTCCGCCTTGCTGTAGAGCTTGATTTCAGCCTCTTCGCGGCCCGGCGTTTTCAGATTGAAACGTAGAATCAAGGTGCGGAACACCAGGAAGTAGATACCGGTAAAGGCAAGTCCAATGCCAATCTGAATAAACATCATTGATGCGTGGTTGTGGAACATCGGGATCCAGTTTTGCGGCAGGAATTGGTCAAGCAGACCGCCGCCCATGTTGCCCACCACGCCGCACATATACATGACCGTCGCCATGGTAGCGGCCAGAAATGCGTGGACGACAAACAGCACCGGCGAGATAAACAGGAAGGTAAATTCGAGTGGTTCGGTAATGCCGACCAGCATCGCCGTTAACGTGGCGGGGATCAGCAGGCCTGCCACCTTCACTCGATTTTCAGGTGAAGCGGTGGCGTAGAGAGCCAGCGCAATCCCCAGACAGCCAAACACCTTCGAGTTACCGTGCAGCGCAAAGCCACCTTCTGGGAACAGCGTTTTCAGCGGCAGCGTACTCTGACTGAACTCCTGCAAATGCTGCGCCCAGTAAACCTGAATTCCGCCTTCCACGACTGCCGGGCCAAAGACAAATGGACCATAGATGAAGTGATGTAACCCCGTTGGGATCAGGATGCGCTCAAGGAAGGTGTAAACCCACACGCCGAGCGATCCCGCGCTGCGCAGGAATTCCTGCAGTGATTCAATCCCCATCTGTACTTTTGGCCAGCCGAACAGGGTTAGCCACGCGCAGGGGATCATGACGAAGAAGGCAACAATGACGACGAAAGAGCTGCCCTGGAAAATACCGAGGAAAACGGGAAGTTGTTTATCGAAATAGCGGTTATGGATAGCGGTGACCAATCCGGAAATCACAATCGCACCGATAATACTGGTATCGAGCGTTTTGATGCCGGCAATCATCGTGAGCCCGGTTCCCGCCACCGGGTCAACGTTAAAATCAACGCCAAAGTACTGGCCCCAAGTCATTCCCATTGCGTTGATGAAGTAGTTCCAGGTCATGAAACTGACTAGTACGGCCAGGCAGGCGCGGCCCTGAGCCTGTTTTGCCAGGCCAATCGGTAAACCCACGGCGAAAATCAGTGGCATATTACGAAATACCGTCCAGCCGCCTTCTTCAATAATGTGGACGATTTGCGCAAATAAGTTATCGGGTGCAGTGAGCGCTTCGCCGACAAACATCGGGTTGCGCAGCATAATGGCGATACCGACCACAATCCCGGCAAACGGGAATAGCAGGACCGGGGTAAACATTGCGCCACCAAAACGTTGTATTTGACTGAGCATTTTAAATCCTCATGTAACAACCTGTAGGGGAAGTGACCTTATTCTTTAACGCGGGTCTGAGAAGCAGAGTAGGGAGTACGTGAGGGGTTATCTTTGTCCGTCGCACCGATTCGTGATCGCATTCATGGTTTTTGTTTGCACCAAGTTGTCTACTTTTCGTCATAAAACTGTACACGACGATTTCACTTGAAATTTTCACCTGATGAGGTTGTTTGCAACTTCAATAAAAACAGCCTATTAACTTATAGGACGTGGATTATTTAAGCGCAGTGCGAAGCTTCAGAGAGGTCTATCAGTGATCTACAAATCCATAGCCGACAGGCTACGCATTCGGCTCAATTCCGCCGATTATCATATTGGCAGCCCATTGCCTGCGGAGGTTCGCCTGGCGGAAGAGTTTGGCGTCTCGCGTATGACCATTCGCAAGGCGATAGATCTGCTGGTGGGGTGGGGATTGGTGGAGCGTCGCCACGGTAGCGGCACTTATGTCGCGAAGAAAGACGTACATCATGAAACCACCAACCTGACCGGATTTATCGAGGTGATGCGCAATCAGGGTAAGGAAGTGGTAAGCGACGTGCTGGAGTTTACTATTATGCCCGCGCCACCCGCTATCGCTAGCCAGCTGCGCATCAAGATTGATGAACGGATCTACTACTCGCGACGGGTTCGTTCGGTGGACGGCAAGCCTCTGATGGTCGAAGACAGTTATATGCCCGCGAAGCTCTATCGCAATTTGTCCGTTGCCCACCTGGAGGGGTCAAAATTCAGCTATATCGAAGATGAATGCCACATCATCGTGCGCGGCAATTATGAGAGCCTCACGCCTGTACTGGCCGATAGAAAGATGGCGAAGCTGCTGAATGTCGATGAGCTGACACCTATTTTGCGCATCACCTCGCTGTCATACAGCGACAGCGGCGATTTCGTGAATTACTCGGTGATGTTCAGAAATGCCAGCGAGTACCAGGTGGATTACCATTTACGGCGGGAGCATGTGAAAGTATAGGAAATAGGGTGGCTGCTGAGACGCCGTTGAAAAGCAAAAAGCCCGCTTAGTTGCCTAAGCGGGCTTCTCTAAATATGGCTCCTCTGACTGGACTCGAACCAGTGACATACGGATTAACAGTCCGCCGTTCTACCGACTGAACTACAGAGGAATCGTGTGAACGAGGCGAATAATAGCGAGGCGTATTGGGTTTGTCAAAGCACTAAAGTGAGGGAAAAGTGCGTTTGCTGTCAGATTGAGCATATTGGCTCGTTTTTCGGCACTTTGCTTTGGTTAACAACGCGTAAAATGCGGAACCATGAGGAAAAGATTAGCGCGTTCAACATGCAGCTTAGCGAGCATGACAGAATGCTAAGTAGCACCGTCATAAAGCGATCCCACAAAAATACTACTCATCGAATATAAATTAATCAGAAGGGAACTCAACGCCATCAGGATGATGACCACCAGTGAAACCCAGGAATATCTGCTTATTTTTTACCAAACTGTGATCGAGATTGTTTTTTTAGTTTTCAGCTTCCGGGGGCTTGGTTTTTTTAATAAAGTTGATGTAAATCAAAACAATAGGTTGGAGCATCTGACGATAAGTGATTTTTTTTAAGATTCTTCTATGTTACTCTGGCGGGCATTCTTTGCTGATACCAGTAATGAAGCTCTCGCAGATCTTGTCAATGCTTGCTTTATTACTCTATGCTACGCCAAGCCATTTTTATAGCGGTAAACCACGCCGTTCCTTTGTTTCCCGGAGTTTTTTAGTAATGAAAAAAACAATCGCCATAGCCGCATTGTGTGTGTTGCTGGCAGGGTGCCAGACTGCGAAAACCAAACCTGCCACCGCCGCCGGTGTCCCTGCACCAACCCCAGTTACACCAAGCGCTACCGTTACGCAGCCAGCTCAACCGATGGCTTCTGTCGGTACCGATGACATCATGTATCCCTGCATGAAAGAGCTGAATGCTCTGCAACAGGTTAGCCCGCGGTTGTATCAAACCCGCAGCGTAGAATTGAACGATATCGTGGCGCAGGCCAAGCTTTACATGCGTATTCGTGACAACGTCAGCACCGACATTCATCAAATCATGGATGCCGCCTATCAGTTCCGCATTGCCAAAACCTGTAACCGTATCAGCACTGACCTGACCAATGCCTTGATTGAGCGTGTGACTGGCGCCTGACGCGCATACCTCGTATTCAGATATTCCGGGAATACATGGTTGTTGTACCAGAAACGCTCTCTTAGGGAGCGTTTTTGTTTTCTGCTCATCCAAAATGCCCTCCAGTTGCACCAGCAAGGTGCGCCAACAAATTCCCCTTATTCTTTTCTAACGCTCGTTGCCTGCCAAAACCAGTGAACCTCCTCATTTTTACGGCTGAGAGCGCCAGCAACTCGGCCCTATTTTTGTATGCGCCGTCACAATGGCTAGATTTTTGCTTGGATAAACGCGGGTAAATCGGTTGCGCTCTCGCGCAAATTATTTTCCCCGACTACACATAAAGTGACTGCTCCACGTCATTTACCCGTCGTCCTGCAACTGCCGCCGTTATTGGCTGCAATTTGCACCTGGCCGGGTCTACGGTCTTTCGCTAAAACAGTGCTGAGGAATGCAAAATGTCATTGAGATTGCTAAAAACCCCGCTTGCTGCTCTGCTTATTGGTTGTTTTAGTACGGCTTTTTCTGCACATGCCGATATCGTGATTGGCGTCGCCGGGCCATTCTCCGGCCCAAATGCTACCTATGGGGATCAATACTGGCGTGGGGCCTCGCAGGCAGCCGCAGACATCAATGCGGCCGGGGGGATTAAAGGGGAAAAAATCAAGCTGGTGCAAGGCGATGATGCTTGTGAACCTAAGCAGGCAGTCTCGGTAGCTAACCGCCTGGTCGATCAGGATCACGTCGCTGCGGTGGTGGGGCACTTCTGCTCGTCTTCCACCATGCCCGCTTCGGAGGTGTATGACGAAGCCGGGATCATTGCTATCACACCCGGTTCCACCAACCCGCAAATCACCGAACGCGGCATGAATAACATGTTCCGCATGTGCGGCCGCGACGATCAGCAAGGGGTCATTGCCACCAATTACATGCTGGATACCCTGAAGGCGAAAAAGATTGCCGTCATCCATGATAAGGACACTTATGGCCAGGGCTTGGCAGATGCCGCCAAGGCAGAAATGAACAAACGTGGCGTGAAGGAAGTGATGTACGAAGGGCTGTCGCGCGGTGAGAAAGACTTTAACGCCCTGGTGACCAAAATCGCCTCGGTGGATCCAGACGTGGTGTATTTCGGCGGCTGCCATCCAGAGGCGGGTCCGTTGGTGCGCCAGATGCGTGAGCAAGGGGTGAAAGCTAAATTCTTCTCCGGCGACTGTATTGTTACCGAGGAGCTGGTAACGGCGGCCGGCGGGCCACAGTACACCACTGGCGTGCTGATGACCTTCGGTAACGATCCACGTCAGATCCCAGAAGGGAAAGCGGTGATTGCCAAGTTCCGCGAGAGTGGATTTGAACCAGAAGGGTACACGCTGTACTCCTACGCATCGATCCAGGCCATCGCCGCCGCGTTCAATGCCACCGGCGGTAAAGACAGCGCCAAGGCCAGCGAGTGGTTGAAATCTCACGATGTGGATACCGTGATGGGGAAAAAAGCCTGGGATAAAAAAGGTGACCTGAAGGTCTCAGACTACGTGGTCTACCAATGGGATGACAAAGGCAAATATCACCAGCTCTGATGTAAAGATCAACGGATCCGTACGTATGGCGGATCCGTTCCTTAACTTCCTTTGGGCCGCGTGGTGCTGAACTTGCGGCCCGCCCATCAGGTGAGATTGCTTATTATGGATGTATTCTTCCTGCAACAGCTGATTAACGGCCTGACCCTTGGCGCGGTGTATGGCCTGATCGCCATCGGCTACACCATGGTGTACGGCATCATTGGCATGATCCTGTCTCTTATACACATCTGACGCTGCCGACGATGCCAACTGGGTGTAGATCTCGGTGGTCGCGGTATCAGTAAAGAGGGGGGGGGGGGGGGGGGGGGGGGGGGGGGGGGGGGGGGGGGGGGGGGGGGGGGGGGGGGGGGGGGGGGGGGGGGGGGGGGGGGGGGGGGGGGGGGGGGGGGGGG
>NZ_JAELTL010000072.1:0-22191 GCF_016428815.1 Serratia sp. ASV30
GAAAAAAGCTGCCGCAGAAGAAGCGAAAAAAGCCGCCGCTGCCGAGAAGGCTGCTGCCGCCAAGAAAGCCGCAGATGCCAAGAAGAAGGCCGCTGAAGCCGCTAAACAGTCTGCTCTTGCTGAAGATGTGTTTGGTAGCTTGGCCGATGGTAAAAATGCGCCGAAAGGTGGCGGGGCTGCCAAGGCTAAAGGTGACGGCAAACCGGCAGGGCAGGGTAATGCCAAAACTGCAGGGGCAAGCGGTGCTGATATTGCGGGTTACGAAGGTCAGATTAAGGCGGCGATTGAAAACAAATTCTACGATCCGAGCTCGTTTGTAGGTAAAACCTGCGATTTAAGTATTAAATTGGCACCGGATGGGTTGTTAATTGATATCAAGGCTGTTGGTGGCGATCCTGCTTTATGCCAGGCTGCTGTTGCAGCAGCTAAATTGGCTCATATACCAAAACCACCGAGCCAAGCAGTTTATGAGCACTTTAAGAATGCTACCCTAGTATTTAAGCCCTAAATAATGTTTGTCTTAAGCGAGTAACACGCATGGATGTATCAAGGTAACCAACAGGGAATATGTAGTGTTGTTGGCGTTGGTTTGTTAAAATTCTGCTAAATTATCGCAGGCATACCGTCTGGATAAGGGAGATGAGATGAAGCAGGCATTTCGAGTAGCGTTAGGTCTTATTGTTCTGTGGGCATCCGTGCTGCACGCGGAAGTTCGCATTGAAATCACCCAAGGGGTCGACTCTGCTCGCCCGATTGGTGTGGTGCCTTTTAAATGGGCGGGCCCAGGCACGCCTCCGGAAGATGTTGGCCAGATCGTTGGCGCAGATCTCCGTAACAGTGGCAAATTCAACCCGATTGATGTGGCACGTATGCCGCAGCAGCCAACCACCGCGTCTGAAGTGACGCCGGCGGCCTGGACTGCGCTGGGCATCGACGCCGTAGTGGTTGGCCAGGTTCAACCTGGTGCCGACGGCAGCTACCTGGTTTCCTACCAACTGGTCGATACTTCAGGTTCGCCTGGCACCATATTGGCCCAAAACCAGTTTAAAGTGACCAAACAGTGGCTGCGTTATGCAGCTCATACCGCCAGCGATGGCGTATTTGAGAAGCTGACCGGCATCAAGGGCGCATTCCGTACCCGCATCGCTTACGTGGTGCAGACCAACGGCGGGAAATTCCCGTACGAACTGCGCGTATCGGATTACGACGGCTTTAACCAGGTTCCAGTACATCGTTCACCAGAGCCACTGATGTCACCAGCCTGGTCGCCGGATGGCAGCAAACTGGCCTACGTGACTTTTGAGAGCGGTAAATCAGCGCTGGTGATCCAGAATCTGTCTGATGGTGCCATCCGTCAGGTGGCTTCATTCCCACGTCACAATGGTGCACCTTCCTTCTCTCCAGATGGTAGCCGCTTGGCATTCGCTCTGTCCAAAAGTGGTAGTCTGAACCTGTACGTGATGAACCTCGGTTCTGGCCAAATCAGCCAGATCACCGATGGTCGTAGCAACAATACCGAACCGAGCTGGTTCCCAGATGGTCAATCTCTGGCTTATACCTCTGACCAGGGCGGTCGCCCACAGATTTATAAGGTTGGCGCCAACGGCGGCGCACCACAGCGTCTGACCTGGGAAGGTGCCCAGAATCAGGACTCTGATGTCAGCTTCGACGGTAAATTCCTGGTGATGGTGAGTTCCAATAATGGGGTTCAGCATATCGCCAAACAAGATCTCGGATCGGGAGCCGTTCAAATGTTAACGGACACGTTCCTGGATGAAACGCCTAGTATCGCACCAAACGGCACCATGGTGATCTATAGCTCCACGCAAGGTATGGGCTCCGTGCTGCAGTTGGTATCGACTGATGGGCGCTTCAAAGCGCGTCTTCCGGCAACCGATGGACAGGTCAAATTCCCTGCCTGGTCGCCGTATCTGTGATGCATGTTTAAAATATGTATGGCAAAAACTATAAAAGGATCAAAGAAATGCAACTGAACAAAGTGCTGAAAGGGCTTCTGCTGGCACTGCCAGTTCTGGCTGTAGCAGCTTGTAGTTCTAACAAAAGCGCTAATAACGATCAATCCGGTATGGGCGCTGGCACTGGTACAGAAAACGGCAGCAGCAACCTGTCTTCTGAAGAACAAGCACGTCTGCAGATGCAAGAACTGCAACGTAACAACATTGTTTACTTCGGCCTGGACAAATATGACGTCAGCTCTGAGTTCGCTCAGATGCTGGATGCGCATGCTGCTTTCCTGCGTAACAACCCATCTTACAAAGTGACTGTTGAAGGTCACGCGGATGAGCGCGGCACGCCAGAATACAACATCGCTCTGGGTGAGCGTCGTGCTAACGCAGTTAAAATGTACCTGCAAGGCAAAGGCGTTTCTGCTGACCAAATCTCTATCGTTTCTTACGGTAAAGAAAAACCAGCAGTACTGGGCCACGACGAAGCAGCCTATGCTAAAAACCGTCGTGCCGTTCTGGTTTACTAAGAGAATCGCATGAACAGTAACTTCAGACGTCACTTGTTGAGTCTGGCGTTACTGGTTGGCGTAGCGGTCCCATGGGCCGCTACTGCCCAAGCGCCAATCAGTAATGTCGGGTCCGGCTCGGTCGAAGACCGTGTCACATCACTTGAGCGTATCAGTAATGCTCAGGGCCAGCTTTTGAACCAACTCCAGCAACAACTCTCTGACAACCAACGCGATATCGATACGCTCCGTGGGCAGATCCAGGAAAGTCAGTATCAGTTGAATCAGGTGGTTGAACGCCAGAAACAGATCTATCAACAGATGGATAGCCTTAGCCAGGGTGGCGCACAGAATTCCGCTGGTGCAGCAGCAGGGGCCGCAGGTGGTACAGCCGCCGCGGCGTCCTCTGACGGCGCTGGCAGCGCTCCTGCGGGTGCGACAGCCGCTGCGGCTAGTACGGGCGATGAAAACAGCGATTACAACGCCGCTGTTTCACTGGCGCTGGAAAAAAAGCAGTATGACCAGGCGATCTCCGCTTTTCAGGCTTTCATAAAGCAGTATCCGAAATCCACTTACCTGCCTAATGCCAACTATTGGCTGGGCCAGTTGTACTACAACAAGGGTAAGAAGGAAGACGCGGCATACTATTATGCAGTGGTGGTTAAGAGTTACCCAAAATCACCCAAGGCGCCGGACGCAATGTATAAAGTTGGGGTGATCATGCAGGAAAAAGGGCAGGCTGATAAAGCCAAAGCCGTTTACCAGCAGGTGATCAAATCGTACCCGACCAGCGATGCGGCCAAGCAGGCCAAGAAACGCGAAGCGAGTTTGTAAGTAAAAACTGAGCCCAGAAGTTAGTCGATTTGACCGAATTCTGGGCTCATTCGCGTGAAGAACAAGCAGTTGAACCTATTGCGCCAAAATTTAGGTTGCGCTGCTGAGATAAATTAGTAATATATGCCGCCGTTGCCAAGACAACTTGCAAGATGTTAAAGCAGCAAGGAAATTAGTAGTAAACCACGACAGTGGGTCGTTAGCTCAGTTGGTAGAGCAGTTGACTTTTAATCAATTGGTCGCAGGTTCGAGCCGAGCGGCAGCGAGACAACGGCGACAGCCGGTAATCCTGCAAACCCGCCAATTCGTAATGAGATATCGTTGTCGAATTGTGAAGTTAGAATTTTGTAGTTCAGCAGTAACCACATCAGTGGGTCGTTAGCTCAGTTGGTAGAGCAGTTGACTTTTAATCAATTGGTCGCAGGTTCGAATCCTGCACGACCCACCAATTCATAGTGAATTGGTAAAGAGTGGAGCAGTAACCACGACAGTGGGTGATTAGCTCAGTTGGTAGAGCATCTCCTTTACACGGAGGGGGTCGGCGGTTCGAGCCCGTCATCACCCACCACGACAGTGGGTCGTTAGCTCAGTTGGTAGAGCAGTTGACTTTTAATCAATTGGTCGCAGGTTCGAATCCTGCACGACCCACCAATTCTTAATGGGTTGGTAAAGCTGGAATCGTGAGGATGAGAACCGTTAAAGGTTCGTAGCGAGCGAAGCGAGACAACGGCAATAGCCGTTAATCCTGCTAGAACCACCATTATGTGCAGTCGAGTCCTTCCTCGTTGCTCTCGTATTAAGAAGTAAACCACGTCAGTGGGTCGTTAGCTCAGTTGGTAGAGCAGTTGACTTTTAATCAATTGGTCGCAGGTTCGAATCCTGCACGACCCACCAATTCTTGATGAATTGGTAAAGAATTGCAGCCGAGCCTCCTCTCGTTGCTAACGCGGTTAAGCAGTAAACCACATCAGTGGGTCGTTAGCTCAGTTGGTAGAGCAGTTGACTTTTAATCAATTGGTCGCAGGTTCGAATCCTGCACGACCCACCATCTCAAAGAATTCTCAGTAATAAAATCCCAACAACGAAGTCGCATATCGCATCAGTCGTGCGGGTGAGAGCCTGCGTTCAGGTTCGAGTCTCGCTTGCGAGACAACGGCGGCAGCCGGTCATCCTGCCAGACCCACTCTCCCACAAATCACTGCTCCTAGCCGTTATCTTTTACTCCCAAAGTTTCTCATTTCAACCAAAATTTCAGCCCATTAAACAAATCTGCCCATATCAAGAAATGTTCAGCGACTTTTAGCTAAAAATTAGGTATTTTGTTTAGTATATAAAACGAGGTGGTTGAGCAAGCGGCAGGATACGGCCTAAAAGCAGACCCACAGCCTAGCATAGAGATAACAGCGATGAGTGAAATGTTTGATGTCAATGCGGCGATATACCCATTCCCGCCGAAACCGGTGCCGCTAGACGTCGCAGAGAAGGCTTTTTATCGACAGAAGATCAAAACCTTGCTCAAGCAGCGTGATGTGGTCCTGGTGGCTCATTACTATACCGATCCCGAAATCCAGGCGCTGGCCGAAGAGACGGGTGGCTGCGTCGCCGATTCACTGGAGATGGCACGTTTCGGTAGCCAACATCCTGCGTCGACATTGCTGGTTGCTGGCGTGCGTTTTATGGGGGAAACGGCCAAAATCCTTAGCCCAGAAAAACAGGTGTTGATGCCAACGTTGCATGCCGAGTGCTCTCTGGACCTAGGTTGTCCCGAAGCGGAGTTTGCCGCATTCTGCGACAGCCATCCTGATCGGACAGTGGTGGTTTACGCCAATACCTCAGCAGCCGTCAAAGCGCGTGCCGATTGGGTGGTCACTTCCAGCATTGCCGTTGAGCTGATTGAACATCTCGATAGCTTGGGAGAGAAAATCATCTGGGCACCGGATCGCCATCTGGGCAACTATGTGCAGAAACAGACCGGCGCAGACGTGCTGTGCTGGCAAGGGGCCTGCATCGTCCATGACGAGTTTAAAACCCAGGCGCTGATACGTATGAAAGCCCTATACCCGGAGGCCGCGATATTGGTGCATCCAGAGTCACCTCAGGCGATCGTCGATCTTGCTGATGCCGTCGGTTCGACCAGCCAACTGATCCAGGCCGCGGTAACCTTGCCCAACCGGCAACTGATCGTGGCCACCGATCGCGGTATCTTCTACAAGATGCAGCAAGCTTGTCCGGATAAAGAACTGTTTGAAGCCCCTACTGCCGGTGAGGGGGCCACCTGTCGCAGCTGTGCCCACTGCCCGTGGATGGCAATGAACGGTCTGAAGGCTATTGCCGAAGGGCTGGAACAAGGGGGTTCACAGCATGAGATTTTTGTTGATGGCGCATTGCGTGACCAGGCGCTTATTCCGCTCAACCGCATGCTGGATTTTGCAGCGCAGTTGAAAATGCAGGTTAAAGGCAATGCCTGAATCCAGGCTGACGTTTTAATAAGGAAGACACATGAGCTTTTTCAGCACCGGCAACATTCTGGTCCACATTCCGATTGGTGCAGGGGGTTATGATCTGTCGTGGATTGAGGCCATCGGCACGTTGTTTGGTTTACTCTGTATCTGGTATGCCAGTAAAGAGAAAATCATCAACTATCTGTTTGGCCTGATCAACGTCACGCTGTTTGCGGTGATCTTCTTTCAGATCCAACTCTACGCCAGCCTGTTGCTACAACTGTTTTTCTTCGTGGCCAATATTTATGGCTGGTATGCCTGGAGCCGCCAGACGCAGGATAATCAGGCCGAATTGCAGATCCGTTGGTTACCGCTGCCTAAAGCATTGGCATGGGGGGCGGTGTGCGTGGTTGGTATCGCGTTGATGACGTTTAATATCGACCGGGTATTTGCCTACCTGACACAGATTGCGGTGGCGGTCATGCAGGGGCTGGGTCTTAACGTACAGATGCCAGAACTGCAACCGGACGCTTTCCCGTTCTGGGATTCCGCCATGATGGTGCTGTCTATCGTCGCCATGATCCTGATGACGCGCAAATACGTTGAAAACTGGCTGCTATGGGTAGTGATTGATGTGATCAGCGTGGCGATCTTTGCTTACCAGGGCGTCTATGCCATGGCGCTGGAATACGTCATCTTGACGCTGATTGCTCTCAATGGCTCTTGGCTATGGATACGCAGTGCCGCGAAGAATCACTCCAAGCCGCTTTCTTCAGCACCTTAGTACCCCAGGGGCGCAACAAGCGCCCCTGGATGTTAATGATGATGCCCCAGATGACTGGAGTGTGAGTGGTCACTCGCAATGCCGCAGTCAGGGGTATCACAATGCTGGTACTCCATCTGGATCGTCGCATGGCCAATCTGGTAATGCTCCAGCAAATAAGCCTGGATGCGCCGTAACAGTCCGTCATGATCGTGGGGTGGGATCACCTGGGCGTGTAGCGTCATCAGCTTTTGTTCACCAATCTGCCAGACATGCACGTGATGGATGTTACGCACTTCCGGAATATTCAGGCACAGATCCTTTTGCAGCTTATTGATATCTACCTCCTGCGGTGTTCCCTCCAGCAGTTCATGGAAACTTTCTTTCAGCAGGCGCCAGGCGCTGCGTAATACCAGGCAGGAAACCAGGACCGAGAGTATCGGATCGATGGGGGTCCAGCCGGTAGTGAGAATGATGATGGCTGCTGCGATCGCACCGACTGAGCCGAGCAGGTCGCCAAGAACATGTAGTGCGGCGGCACGCACGTTGATATTTTTCTCTTCATTGCCACGGTGCAGCAGCCAGAAGGCGAACAGGTTAGCCAGCAGACCCGCTACGGCGATCACCAGCATTGGGGTACCCATCACTGGCTGTGGTTCGAAGAAACGCCGTACGGCCTCCCACAGGATGAATACGACGATCAGCAGTAATGCGGCAGCATTGATAAAGGCGGCCAACGTGGTCAGGCGCAGATAGCCAAAAGTATGGCGGGCGTTGGGTTTTCGCTGTGAGAAGTGCACTGCCATCAGCGCGACGAGCAGGGCTGCGGAATCCGTCAGCATATGCCCGGCGTCTGCCAGCAGCGCCAGTGAGCCAGAAAGTAATCCGCCCACGGTCTCGACAACCATGAAAAGGGTGGTGACTAAAAATGCGGCTAGTAGGCGCTTACTGTTGCCGTCTTTAGGCTGATGGACATGGGAAGCTCCAGACATTACTTATCCTTTTGCAAAATTTGTCAGGTGCCAAAGTCTAAGTTTGGCCGTTACTTAGCTCATTATAGGCGGCCTTGGTAGAGAGCTGAATATTTGCCGATGGTGATTATGGGATCTAAAGGTGATTTACAGCGCCAGCCTCACAGGCTAGATTGGTAAAATCTACTCTACGCGCTGTGCGATACACCCGATACCGAATGGAAAAGTGATGAATTACCAAAACGACGACTTACGTATTAAAGAAATCAAGGAACTCCTGCCGCCGGTGGCTCTGTTGGAAAAGTTTCCGGCTTCGGCTCAGGCAGCAGAGACGGTGTCACAGGCTCGCCAATCGATCCATAACATCCTGCGTGGCAATGACGATCGCCTGTTGGTGGTGATTGGGCCTTGTTCCATTCACGATACCAAAGCGGCGAAAGAGTATGCCGCACGCCTGATGACCCTGCGCCAGGAGCTCAACGGTGAGCTGGAAGTGGTGATGCGGGTCTATTTTGAAAAACCACGTACCACCGTTGGCTGGAAAGGGCTGATCAACGATCCGCAGATGGATAACAGCTTCCAGATTAACGAAGGCCTGCGCCTGGCGCGTAAGTTGCTGCTGGATATCAATGACGGCGGGTTGCCTGCTGCGGGCGAGTTCCTGGATATGATCACTCCGCAATACCTGGCAGATTTGATGAGCTGGGGAGCGATCGGCGCACGCACCACAGAATCCCAGGTGCACCGTGAACTGGCCTCTGGCCTGTCTTGCCCGGTGGGTTTCAAAAACGGTACCGACGGCACCATCAAGGTGGCGATCGATGCTATTAATGCCGCTGGCGCACCGCATTGTTTCCTGTCCGTCACCAAATGGGGTCATTCCGCGATTGTTAACACCAGCGGCAATGGCGATTGCCACATTATTCTGCGTGGCGGCAAAGAGCCAAACTACAGCGCGGCCCATGTGAAAGAAGTGAAAGAGGGGCTGGTCAAAGCGGGCTTGCCTGCAAACGTGATGATCGACTTCAGCCACGCCAACAGCAGTAAGCAGTTTAAAAAACAGTTGGAGGTGAATGCGGACGTTTGCCAGCAGTTGCGTGGTGGTGAAAAAGCCATTATCGGGGTGATGATCGAAAGCCACCTGGTGGAAGGAAATCAAAACCTGGAAAGCGGCGAGCCGCTGGTTTACGGCAAAAGCGTGACCGATGCCTGTATTGGTTGGGAAGATACCGAAACCGTACTGCGCGATTTGGCCGCAGCGGTGAAGGCACGCCGTAGCCGATAAGCTATCCGCGTTTGTGGCCCTGTTGCATTGCTACGGGGCCAAGCCTGGGGTGATTTTAAGAATTTACTCTTGAAACAATAACACCAGAATAAAATCTGACATTATACTAATTTCGTAGAGCTTTCCTCGTTCTGCTGTGCCTTTTGTGATGATAATAAGTTGGTGTTACCGGCCATACTTTTTATTTCCAGGAAACATCTTATTTTGGCCCGCCGCGGTTTTCATCTTGCGCAACTGTTACTAGTCAGACACAATTTGCTCTTACCGCGCGGTATGATTATGATGATGCGTTTTTTACAACCAAAATACCCAATATAAAAATAAGGGCATTATGGTGAATGACTTTAATTTCAGGATGAATAGCTGATGGAAAACAATAGTTCTCGGCATCAAATTTATTTTCGTGGTACGGGTGGGGAGTATTTCGCAATCTGGCTGGTTAACATATTACTGACGGCTATTACGTTGGGAATATACTCAGCCTGGGCAACGGTGCGTCGCCGTCGTTATTTTTATGGCAATACCGAACTGAATGGCGACCGCTTTGATTATCACGCGCAGCCAATGCAAATCCTCAAGGGCCGTCTGCTGGTGATCGGCGCTGTGATCCTGTTCTATATTCTTCTATTTATCAACCCGTTGCTTGGCATGATTGCCATGCTGGCACTCCTGGCGTTGATCCCTTGGATTATAATCCGTAGCTGGCGTTATAACGCTATTATGTCTAGCTATCGTGGTGTTCGCTTCAATTACTTATGCCAGACCGGGCGCGCTTACTGGGTATTACTGTTCTGCCCGATACTGCTAGTGATTGGTCTGTATGCGGTTATGATCGTATTGGGGGTGATTGGCAGCAGTCTGGGCAGCCCGACTGCGATCGTTGTGCTGGCAGCTATCACGGTCATCCTGTTTGTGCCGATGCTGGCCGCTATCAATGGTATCCTGGCCACCCTGCAACATGATCTGTATGTGAACAACCTGCGTTTTGGCACTTCACCATTTGTAGCCCAATTCAAGAAAGCAGAGTTTATTAAGATTGCACTGTTCAGCCTGCTGATCTTCTTGCCATTCCTGGTCATCGCCTTGGTATTGGTTGGCTCGTTCCTTGTCAGCTTATTCCAAATGGCGCTGTTTGGCGGTATGTCCGATGCAATGTTACAAGCCCAGATGGCAAGTAATATTGGTAGCCTGTTCTTGATGATGTTGGTGCTGTTGTTAGGTGTGATGGTTTCCAGCAGTTATATGGTTGTCGCTCAGCGTAACTACGTGTTTAACCAAACCACCTTGCAAGGTGAAGTTAAACTGCGTTCTTCCATGCAGACTCTGCCGTATATGGGACTGTTGATCACCAACAGCCTGATCACCGTCTTCTCATTGGGCCTTGCAGCTCCGGTGGCCCACGTCCGTCATGCTCGCTATATTGCTGAGTCCACTCAGGTTGAAGGCGATCTGTCGCTGTTGTCGGTACAGGCTCATCACGATACGGCGAATACCGCTATCGCAGAAGAAGCCGTACAGGCGCTCGATTTAGGCACCAGTTTTTGAGTAAAGACTGATGATCCTTGAAGGCCACTATCAGTGCCCTGGCCGGGCCGCCCAACAGGCGGCCCGGCTGCTGTTAAACGATATGGGCGATGGAGTAACACTGCAATATGATGGCGAACATCGCTATTTTTCTTTAGCGCAAATTACCGTTTCCGAGTCATTGGGCCGCATTCCGCTGACCCTGACCTTCCCAGACGGAGGCCGGTTTGTGCCTGCCGATGATGCGTCATTCCGCCAGTGGTTTTATCAACGTCGTTCACCGGGGCTGGTGCACCGCTTAGAGCGATATAAGCGTGGCGTGTTGCTGACGTTGTTGCTAACCGTTCTGTTGACCCTGGCCTATGTTTTGCTGGTTCTTCCTTGGGCGAGCAGTGAAATCGCCATGCGTATTCCTACCGTGGCCGAACAGAAGCTGGGTAAGCATACGCTCGATTTCCTGCAAACCAGTGGCTTCAAGCCATCGCAATTGCCCGCTGAGAAACAGCAAGCGATACAGAAGCTGTTCTTACAGGTGATGCCGGAGCAGATGCGGCAAGAGCGCACTCCGCTCACGTTGAAATTGCTGGCGGTGCCAGAGGTTGCCAATGCGTTCATGTTACCTGATGGGACTTTGGTGATCACCGACGATCTGGCCAAGTTGGCAACCAATGACGACGGCCTGGCAGCGGTGATGCTCCATGAAATGGGACATCATGCGTACCGTCATCCTATGCGTATGGTGGTGCGTTCATCCCTGGTGGCACTGACGTTTATGTGGATGACAGGTGATGTCAGCGGCATCGGCGATACCTTGCTGCAATCAGCCTCATTTGTGCATGAAATGCAGTTCTCCCGCAGTGTGGAGAGTGAGGCAGACGACTGGGCAATCGCAGAAATGCAGCGCCAGGGGCGTTCGTTATTGGCGATGGAAGATCTTTACCGCGCATTGCAACAGGCGGCAAGCACGTCAACCGTGGCAGTAGAAGTGCCGGAATGGTTAAGCACCCATCCAGAGATGCAGGCGCGTTTGCAGGCTATCGAAGCGGCCAGGATCAAAGAGCAATAAAAAAGCCCCCGGCTCAACACCGGGGGCTTGTTGCTTTTCAGGGGCGAAAACTTACTTCGCTTTACCCTGGTTGGCGACGGCTGCAGCTTTGGCTGCGATCTCATCGGCATTACCCAGGTAGTAACGTTTGATTGGTTTGAAGTTCTCATCAAACTCATACACCAACGGCACGCCGGTTGGGATATTCAGCTCGAGGATCTCGTCTTCGCTCAGGTTATCCAGATATTTCACCAGCGCACGCAGGGAGTTACCGTGAGCCGCGACGATCACGCGTTCGCCGCTCTTGATGCGTGGCAGGATCTCTTCGTCCCAGTAAGGGATAACGCGATCGATGGTCAACGCCAGGCTTTCGGTCAGCGGCAACTCTTTATCGCTCAGCGCTGAATAACGCGGATCGTGGCCAGGGTAGCGCTCATCTTCTTTGGTCAGCTCTGGTGGTGTGACTGCGAAGCCGCGACGCCATTGCTTGACCTGCTCGTCACCGTATTTTTCTGCGGTTTCAGCCTTGTTCAGACCCTGCAACGCGCCATAGTGGCGTTCGTTCAGCTTCCAGGACTTTTCGGTAGGCAGCCAAGCCTGGTCCAATTCGTCCAGAATGTTCCACAGAGTGTGGATAGCACGCTTCAGTACGGAGGTGTAAGCGAAATCGAAAGAGAACCCTTCGTCTTTCAACAGCTTGCCCGCTGCTTTTGCTTCGGTACGGCCTTTGTCGGACAGATCGACATCATACCAACCGGTGAAGCGGTTTTCGTTGTTCCACTGGCTTTCGCCGTGGCGCACCAGAACCAGCTTAGTTACAGCCATAGCTTAACTCCTTAATAATCTGAAGGTTTAATGATAACGAATATCATTATATTCTGCTGCTACTCACTCGGCAATCGATATACCCGTGAATATATCCACTAAAAGTCGAGGGTTTCGTACGACGTGCGACATTATCTAACCCTTACTGCCATTGGGCATAGTGTTAACCATAGCCAATTTTTGGCTGCAAGGTAAGAGGGGCGCGAAGGAAAGAGCTGAATCGTTCAGGCTGGTAACAGGGCGCGAATGAGAGCTATTCACCCGCGCCACTGCGTTAATGCGATCAGGCGGTTTTTTTCAGGCAGCCACTCATAAAGGTTTTGCGTTCGTCACCCTTCAGGCTCTTTTTAGCAGCGTCGGCATTACAGTCTTTCATCTTCTGCTGCTGCGGCGTCAGGGCCTTCTCGGTATGGTGGCCTTCGGCCTTCAGGCAGGTGCTCATGAAGGTGGTACGGTCAGAACCTTTCAGCGATTGGGTGGTAGCCTGTTGATTACAATCGGTCATGCGTTTTTGCTGGGCAGCCTGCGCCGGAGAAGGCGTTTTTGCTGCGGTGTCGGCAGCCATCAGGTTGGTGCTCAGCAGTAAACCTGCCAGTAATGGAAGTGCAGTGATCAGACGCATTAGGTGTTCCTTCAGCTATTGAACGGCCAACTGGCCGAAAATTGTGATATCACTCACGGGCTTGTGCATACCACGGTAGCCTGATTCTAGTGCGGGGTTGGCAATAAGGAAAGGTAACGGCCTAGGGGGGCAATGTAAGCAATTATAACAATCACGCCCCTTACCGCATGACAAGGGGCGTGGCGGCTCAGATAGGAATAAGCTGATAGTGCGTTGCGCTCTGATAACGCTGACCAGGTTGTAGCCAACAATCCGGCTGTGGCCATTCGGGGTGGTTCGGGCTGTCCGGCAGGAACTCGCTTTCCAGCGCCACGCCTGCATAATTTTGGTAACTACCGCCGTCGCGTGCCGGTGTGCCACCCAGATAATTACCGCTGTAAAGCTGGAGTGCTGGCGCGGTGGTGAACACCGTCATCGCGACCTTGCCATCGGCAGACCACAGGTGAGCCGCCGGGCTTGCCAACCCGTGGCAGGTATCGTGCAACAGGTAAGCATGGTCGTAACCCTTCACCCGTTGCTGATCGCGGTCGCGCAATAAATCTTGCTGCAGGGTTTTCGGCTGGCGGAAATCCATCCCGGTACCGGCAACGGCCGTCAGATCGGCACTGGGAATGCCATCGCCATCCACGGGCAGATAACGGTCGGCGAACAGCTGCAAGCGCTGTTGTCGGGCGTCGTGGCCTGCGCCATCCAGATTGAAATAAGCATGGTTGGTCAGATTGACCGGGCAGGCGCGATCGGTCTGTGCCTGATACTCAATTTCCAGCCGGTGATCGGCGGTTAGTCGATAAGTCAGCGTCACGGAGAGGTTGCCAGGGAAGCCCTGGTCGCCATCTGGCGAATGGAGCTGATAAATCACCTGCTGCTCATCCTGCTTCACAATCTGCCAGCGGCGAGCGTGGAAGCCGTTTGGCCCGCCGTGCAGTTGATGCTCCCCTTGATTGGCGATCAGCGGGTGTGGCTTGCCAGCGATGTTCAGGCTGGCATGTGCAATACGGTTGGCATAGCGCCCGACCGTGGCCCCCAGATAGGCCCCTTGGTGCAGATAGTCTTGCGGAGTTTGGCACCCCAGCAGCAGCTCACGTTGTTCCCCTGATTTCAAGGGCAGCACGGCGGAAAGCCAGGTTGCGCCCCAATCCATAAACGTGACCATCATTCCGGCGGCATTTTTCAGGGTGGTGAGAATAAAGGGCTGGCCGTCTGGGGCAACGGCGGAGTTATCACTCAGCATAGACCGGATCCTTGTGAAGCTTTGCAGACGTAGAAGGTTTCTTGCAGGCCGTTGGTCCGCAGTGGATATTCGCGAGCTACAGCCGTACGTACCGACTCTACCAGATCCTGCGGCATCAGGGCCACGATGCAACCCCCGAAGCCCCCTCCGGTCATGCGCACACCGCCACGTTCGCCAATGACCTCTTTAACAATCTCGACCAGCGTATCGATAGGGGGCACGGTGATGGCAAAGTCATCACGCATCGACGCGTGCGATTCCGCCATCAGTTTGCCCATCAGCTTCAGGTTGCCAGCGGCCAAGGCATCGGCAGCGGCCAAGGTACGATCGTTTTCGGTGATCACATGGCGTGCCCGTTTGGCCACGATCGGATCCAGCTCATGCAGGATCGGGAAAAACAGATCCGGGCTGACGTCGCGCAGCGCCTTGACGCCGAAGAAGCGAGCCGCTGCTTCGCACTGTTGCCGGCGGGTGTTGTATTCGCTGTCGACCAGGCCGCGCTTAACGTTGGAGTTGATGATCACCACCGCGACATCGGCTGGCATCGGCACCGCGCGCGTTTCCAGAGATCGGCAGTCAATCAGCAGGGCGTGATCTTTCTTGCCCAACGCAGAAATCAGCTGATCCATAATGCCGCAGTTGCAACCGACAAACTGGTTTTCCGCTTCCTGGCCATTCAGCGCCAGCGCTACGCCGTCCAGCGGCAGTTGATAGAGTGCCTGCAACACCTGTCCGACAGCCACTTCCAGTGAGGCTGAAGAGCTGAGCCCGGCGCCCTGCGGGACGTTGCCGCTGATCACCAGATCGGCACCGCCAAAACTGGCATCGCGGGTCTGCAGGTGTTTCACCACGCCGCGTACATAATCGGCCCAGCGCAGATTGGCGTGGCTGACGATCGGTTCATCCAGGGAAAACTGATCCTGCTGGTTGTCGTAATCGGCGGCCAATACGCGGATCTGGCGATCGTTACGTGGAGCCCCGCTGATCACGGTTTGATAATCAATGGCGCAGGGCAGGACGAAGCCGTCGTTGTAATCGGTGTGCTCGCCGATCAGATTGACTCGGCCCGGCGCCTGGATCGTCAGGGTGGGTGCGTAGCCAAAGTGTTCGGTAAACAGGGTTTGGGTAAGTTGCTTCAGACTCATTATTTCACTCCGGCTTCGCGGTAATGGATATCACTGACCGCACGCAGGCGTTCAGCGGCTTGTTCTGCGGTCAGGTCGCGTTGGGTTTCCGCCAGCATTTCATAACCCACCATAAATTTGCGTACCGTGGCGCTGCGCAGTAACGGCGGGTAGAAGTGGGCATGCAGTTGCCAGTGGCGGTTATCGGCCTGGTTGAAGGGGGCGCCGTGCCAGCCCATGGAATAAGGGAAAGAGCATTGGAACAGGTTGTCATAGCGGCTGGTGAGTTTCTTCAGCGCGATGGCCAGATCGCGGCTTTGTGCTGCACTAAGCTCGGTCAGTCGTTGTACCGGCGCTTTTGGCAGCAGCAGCGTTTCAAACGGCCAGGCAGCCCAGTAAGGGACAACCGCCAGCCAGTGCTCGGTTTCCACCACCGTACGGCTGCCGTCGGCCTGCTCGCGCTGAACATAGTCCACCAGCATGGGGGACTGATGCTGGCTGAAATACTCCTGTTGCAGGCGATCTTCTCGTTCGGCTTCATTCGGTAGGAAGCTGTTGGCCCATACCTGTCCGTGTGGGTGAGGATTGGAACAGCCCATCGCGGCCCCTTTATTTTCAAACACCTGCACCCAGGGATAGCTGCGCCCCAGATCGGCGGTCTGTTCCTGCCAGGCGGCGATCACCTGTTCCAGCGCGGGTAGCGTCAGCTGCGGTAGCGTTTTACTGTGATCGGGGGAAAAGCAGATCACCCGGCTGGTGCCACGGGCGCTTTGGCAACGCATTAGTGGATCGTCACTTTCTGGCGCCTGCGGGGTATCTTGCATCAGGGCGGCAAAATCATTGGTGAACACGTAGGTGCCCGGATAGTCAGGGTTTTTATCACCGGTCACGCGCGTGTTGCCAGGGCAAAGGAAGCAGTCGGGATCGTGGGCTGGCAGTGTTTCCTGAGCGGGGGATTCCTGCTGGCCCTGCCACGGGCGTTTTGCTCGGTGCGGGGAGACCAGCACCCATTGCCCGGTAAGAGGATTAAAACGGCGATGTGGATGATCGATAGGATTGAAATCAGGCATTGCGCTTCCTTTATCTCGCAACGGGGCTAATTGTAATCGCTTTCACTTTCTGCGTGACCGACTTAGCCGAGTGCATTTTGGAAAATAATGGCTAGAAGATAGCATGCTCGCGGTGAGAAAAAGGTGATCTAGCGCGAAAAATGGAATCGCTTACATCGATTGAGGCTTTAATACGGTTGAGGTAGGGAAGGCAACAGGGTGGGTTAAGTGGTAGCGATTACACAACGCAGGCCGGCAGAGAAATCTACCGGCCTTGAGAGGGACTAATATTGGTAAGCCGGGTAGGTAAAGAACAGCAAATGGACCAGATTTAGCCCAAAGTGGAAGAGAATGGGCACCCACAGGCGGCCGCTCCACATCCAGGCCAGGCCATAAATCACCCCCGCCAGCGTGGCAAATGCCACCATCAACATGCCACCGGCAAAGTGGGCGGCACCAAACAGCAGAGCGGTGATAATCAGTGCCGGATAGGCTCCCAGCCACTGGCGCAGACGCTGCTGCAAATAGCCACGGAACAGCGCTTCTTCGGCCATCGAAACAAAAAACAGGTTGGCCATGATGAAAGCCAGGATCCAGGAGGGCAGGTGCAGCTCAACTTTCAACCCACCGAGCGCCACCGCCAACAGCAGCACCGCAGGGATGCAGAGCACCAGGATCAGCCAGGCGCTGACGCCGACTTGCTTGTCAGGCTTGCCAGCGTTAAACAGCGTTGGCAGGCAGGCTAACAGCAGAAAGGGCACCAGTGCCTTATCGAAGTTGTAATACATGGAATACAGCGAGCTCATCGGGCCCACTTTGTCCTGATCGACCATCAATTGGTTATTGAAGCCCGGTATCAGGTGATAAAACAGTGCGATTGAGCAGGCGACTAAAAACACTTCCAGCGCTAGCGCGATGCTGCGCTGTTGGCGATAGTGCTGATGAAGCCAGATGGCAATGGCGATAACCGCCAGATAACCCAGCCCGACGGGCATCAGGATATGATGGTAAACCCCCATTGCGGCGGCCGCAGCCAATACTACCGAGGCAATCAGCCGGTTAAATGGCAAAAAAAACAACGAAGCCGAAAGTACGCCCCACATAATAGCTATCCCTTTAAATAGATACACGGCGCTCAATGCCGGAAATCCGGCGTGTTAATGTCTGGTTAAACGAGCACTAATTGGGATAGTAGCACAACAGGGTGAATTTAAAGGTCGGGACAGTAGTTAATCGTGCGCAAACGGTTTTAACCCTTCATCCAGGCTTGTGAACGCATAACCTCCCCAAGGTTCTGCAAGGTCTCCAGGCTTTGCTGGTGGATCTCTTCCGTTGGGGCGGCGCACAGATCTTGTAGCACCGTTACCTGTAAGCCCGCATCGTGCGCCTGCCGGGCGGTGCTCTCTATGGCTAGCGGGGTGCTGATACCGCCCAATAACAGGTGATGGCAGCGGTGCTGCTGTAACCAGGCTAACAAATTGTTACCGGCAAAGGCGCTAAGCCCTTTCTTTTCCAGGCACAGATCTTCGGTTTTTACCTCCAGACCGGCCAGCCAATGACATCCCCCGTTGCTTAAGCGCAGCGCGCCGATATGTTTGAGATGATTGAACAGCGGCGAGTGTCGGGGAATATCGTGGTAATTGTCGGCAAAACCGGTGCGCAACCAAATCACCGGGATTTTACGCACCCGCGCGTAGGCCGCAGCAGTATTGACGTGCGCGATCACATCCCGCGTCACGAGTTGCTCGCGGCAGTGATTCGCCCGCCCTTTAGGGCCAGCCAGATCTTCAATCAGGTCAATAATAATCAGCGCGGCGGACATACCTTCTCCAAAAACGTCTCTGTACCCTTTAATGATAAAAGGCCAAATGTGATGCGTTGTGGAGGAAGTGTTGCCGGATATGTCCCCAGGATGAGCGCTGTAGCACTCATCCCGAGTATGTTAAGCCAGAACGTCTTGCTGATAGCGGTAACCATCGCCTTCAGGAATGAAGGAGAAACGGTGGGTGATGCATTGCGGCGCATCTTCTGCGTGGTGTGAAACAAACAGCAACTGCGTCGAGCCCTGCTGGATCAGCACATCCACGAAGCGCCTTACCAACTGGCGGTTTAGCGGATCCAGGCCTTGCAGTGGCTCATCGAGGATCAACAGCGCCGGATGTTTGACTAACGCCCGGGCGATCAGCGCCAGGCGTTGCTGGCCCCAGGACAGGCTATGGAAGGGGGTATCGCCCATAGCGCCAAGCCCGAGCAGCGCCAACCATTGTGAGGTCAACTGATGTTGGCGATCGGAAACCGCCTGATAAATGCCGATCGAATCAAAGAAGCCGGACAGGATCACGTTACGTACGCTGGAGCTGACCCGGTAGTCCAGATGCAGGCTACTGCTGACGTAGCCGATATGGCGTTTGATATCCCAGATGGTTTCCCCGCTGCCGCGTCGGCGGCCAAACAGCGTCAGATCGTTGCTGTAGCCTTGCGGATGATCGCCGGTGATCAGGCTGAGCAGGGTGGATTTTCCCGCCCCGTTCGGGCCCACGATCTGCCAGTGTTCACCGGGATTAACTTGCCAACTGAGTTGGTTGAGGATGGGGCGATCGTTATAGCTTACTACGCCATCACGTAGAACGATCAGTGGCCGATCGTCCGGCAGCCTGATGACCTGGGTGGGATCTTCGGTTTCTGGCAGCGCCAGGCCGTTGAGGTTTTCACTGTGTGCCAGTTGGGCGACCAGCGCATCGGCCATCACCTGTTGCCGTGGCCCCTGGCTGGTGAGGGTGCAATCGGCCAGCACGCCGACCTGCTCAATGAAGCCTGGGATTTCATCAAACCGGTTGAGCACCAGGACCACGGTATAGCCCTGCTGTGATAGCTCGCCAAGCAGGGTGGCGAGCTGGGCGCGCGAATTGACGTCCAGCCCGTCGAACGGCTCATCGAGGATCAATAAATCGGGTTGGGCCATCAGGGCGCGACATAGCAGGGTTTTGCGGGTCTCACCGGTAGAGAGATATTTGAAACGGCGCGTAAGCAGGGGCGTGATGCCAAACTGCTCGGCCAACTGCGCGCAGCGAGCGGGATCGTTGAGATCTTCCTGAATGATTTCCGCCGTGGTGCGGCCGGTATCGTCTTCGTCCGCGCTGAGCAGATCGGTATTGTTGCGCTGCCATTCATCGCTGACCAGCTTTTGCAACTGCTCAAAGGAGATCCGTACTACGTGGCGAAAATCACTGTGGCGTTCGCCTTTCAGCAACGTCAGCTCACCGGCCAGCGCCCGGGCTAGCGCAGATTTCCCACTGCCGTTAGCCCCGACGAACGCCCAGCTATCACCGGACTGAATATCAAGCCGATCCAGCTCCAGCGTGCGGGTATCGCTTAAACGAAATGAACCTTGCGAAATGTGCAACGACGACATCTTCTAATCCCTATTCTGCAATGTTTCGCTTTAGAAATAGGCGCAAGCGGAAAAGATGTCAATCGGCAATACTGCAACGTGACGTTGCGTTTAACACAACGTCGCGACAATCACCCGATCGGCGTTGAACAAGGCGTGTATCGGCGTGCCGACGCTCAGTTTTAACTGCGCCAGTTCCTGGTTGCTGACGGTGGCGCACAGCGTTTCTCCGCCGTTGAGCGTCACCAGAACCTCACTGTGATCGCTGCCAGGCTGAATGCTGGCAACGGAACCTGCCAACGCGTTATCGGCCAGGCCGTTCGACGCCGGATCGGTACTGAGTTTCACCCAAGGCGCTTTAATCAGGGCCAACACCTCTTTGCCTGGCGTCAACTGTAGCCGGTCGGCGCTTTGCTGAGTGACGGCAGCGGTCAGGCGGGTGTGGCCGTCGGCCAGCAGCAGGCTGATATGCTGTTGGACCTGCTGGTGGTCGCGTTCAATCACGGTGCCGAAAAACTGGTTGCGGGCGCTGGTTTGCAACGAGAAACGGGCGATGGCGGCCAGCAGGCTGTCCAACGGCAAATTGTCCTGCTGTAACACGTCAAAGGCCTTCTGCTGAATTTGGCCCAGCAGATCGTAAAGTTGGATCAGCCGCAGGCCATAACGGGTCACCTGCGCACCGCCGCCGCCTTTGCCGCCGGTAGCGCGTTCGACCACCGTTTGCTCGGCCAGTTGATTCATCTCATTGATGGCATCCCAGGCGCTTTTGTAGCTGATCCCCGCCAGCTTGGCTCCCTGGCTGATCGAGCCGGTATGCACCACTTGCTTGAGCAGCGCGATGCGGCGTGGGTCAGCGAACAGTTTCTGCTGCAGCTTTAAGGTAAGGAGGATCTCGGCCTGCATGATGGGTCCTTATAAGGCAGTAAGTCAGGCTATTGTCGCCGATTTGCCGCAAAGCGCCAACTGAGCACGTTTAGCCGGTTACAAATTTCCCGCAGTCGGTAAAATAACCGCGTTTTCGCCTGCGTTTTGGTTTACAGTGAAACCTACGCAGCGGTTTAAAGCAGTCAAGTGAGGCTACGATGTTAGAATTATTGAAAAGTCTGTTGTTTGCCGTGGTAATGGTGCCGGTAGTGATGGCCATTATTTTAGGCTTGATTTATGGCTTGGGCGAGGTGTTTAACATCTTCTCCAAAGTTGGCCATCCTAAAGAAAACCGCAGCTAATCCCCCTCCCAAATGCCCGCTGAGCTCTCTTGGCGGGTATTTCTCAAGTTATCTCTCGCTTTGCCGATAAACCGCATGACAATCGTTCTCGCTGCGTTATATTATTTTTTACATAGCGATGTAATGAGAGTTAACTTGCGGAGAAAACAATGAAACAGCAATGGATTAACTGGGTTGGCGGTGTGGCATTGGCTTGCGGGCTGGTGGCACAGGTTTCTGCGGCGGAGAAAATCACCGTGTTTGCCGCGGCTTCGCTGACCAACGCCTTACAAGATATCGCCACCGAATACCAGAAAGGCAAAGACGTTGAAGTCGTCTCCTCTTTTGCTTCCTCCTCAACGCTGGCACGCCAGATTGAGCAAGGGGCACCTGCGGACATGTTTATCTCTGCCGATCAGCAATGGATGGATTACGCCATCGATAAGCAGCTGATGGTGAAAGACACCCGTTATACCCTGTTGGGCAACGAGTTGGTGCTGATCGCCGCCAAAGCGGCCAAACAAGATAAAATCACCATCAATAAGCAAACCGACTGGGCCAAATTGCTCAACGGCGGCCGCCTGTCCGTAGGCGATCCGGATCATGTTCCTGCGGGCATCTACGCCAAAGAAGCGTTGCAGAACCTGGGAGCATGGACCACGCTGGAACCTCAGCTGGCCCGGGCTAATAATGTGCGCAGCGCCATGGCCATGGTTGAGCGTGAAGAAGCTCCGCTGGGCATCGTTTACGGCTCGGACGCCGTGGCCAGTGACAAGGTCAAAGTGATTGCCATCTTCCCGGAAGACAGCCACAAACCGGTTGAGTATCCAATGGCCATCGTTAAAGATCACCAGACGCCAGCCGTGACGGCTTTCTACGATTACCTGAAGACTCCGGCCGCTGCGGCTATCTTCGAACGTTATGGATTCACCCCGCGTAAATGATATTAAGTGAGTATGAGTGGCAGGCGGTTGAACTGAGCCTGAAAGTGTCCAGCCTGGCGGTGATCTGCAGTTTGCCGCTGGGTATTTTGATGGCCTGGATCCTGGTTCGCTGCAATTTTCCCGGTAAATCGTTGTTGGATAGCATTATTCATCTGCCGTTAGTCCTGCCACCGGTGGTGGTGGGCTATCTGCTGCTGATCGCCATGGGGCGGCGCGGCTTCATCGGCGAATGGCTTTACAACTGGTTTGGTTTCAGCTTCAGTTTCAGCTGGCGTGGTGCTGCCTTGGCTTCGGCGGTGGTGGCATTCCCGCTGATGGTGCGGGCTATCCGCATGTCGCTGGAAGCGGTGGATACCCGTTTGGAACAGGCAGCCCGCACCTTGGGCGCCAATCCGTGGCGGGTGTTTTTCACCATCACCTTACCGCTTTCGCTGCCCGGTGTGATCGTTGGCGTGGTGCTGGCC
>NZ_JAELTL010000073.1:0-21597 GCF_016428815.1 Serratia sp. ASV30
AGATGTGTATAAGAGACAGGCGCAGGTCACAACATATGGACAATGACCATAAACAGCTGTAATCCTGAGTTTTAGACCCGTGAGTTAGAATCATTGCCAGAGGTTCACCAGTGTCTGTTTATAAGAATCCTCGATTCGGTTCGCGCTGACGCGCCAGGCGGCTCCGACGAACGAAGAGGGGGCGCGTTATTCATACGAAGGAATGTAAGATGCTTTTGCCAGATTCAAGTTTTACAAAAACCGTATATCAATCGGCATTTGAAGAATGAGTCGTCAGCTATTTGTTTCTCTGGATGGGCCCAAGGGAGCCGGTAAAACCACACTTTTGGAGGCCATTGCGAAAGTACTAAGGGCAGACAACAAGAAGGTGATCCGACTTTGCGAGAAAAAAAGCGATCCCTACAGGAGGGAAACAATGGCCCTCGTTAACAAGCTCGCCAGAAATCCCACCCTGGATTTAGAATTGGAGGTTTGTGAGCGCTTTGCTGATAGCCGTGCCTGGATTTCCCAGCAAGTGCTGACTAAACAACCACCGGACAGCATTATCTTGATGGATCGCTGGTACCCATCGGATGCTGCGTTTCGCCGGATGGTCCCATTTGCAGAGATTTTACAGCTTAACATTGAACGAAACGTGCGAACGCCAGACCTACATGTCGGGGTTGTTACTGCGGCTGATATTTCATGGGCAAGGGCCGCGGCCCGACCACGTGGGCTAAGTAGTACTGTGATTCATAAGCTGGAAGATCATGTCGCTTGTACCAAGGCGTTCGAGCGAGAAATTGCAGAGAACGGCTGGGTTTTATGCCGAAATGAAGGAACGATCGAAGACGCAACGATGAAGGTGATTTCTGAGATCTACAGAGTGCTTGGATGCCCCATAGGCATCGGTTTTGCGGGCAGAGCTACTTTCACCTTCAAAACGGGCTGACATTACAGGCTTTGATCAACACTTCGCTAATAGGATGAACAAAATGCAGCTCACTGGCGTGCAGCATCAGCCGCGGCGTCCGTTCGGTGCCAGGTATCAGGAGGCCGCCATACAGGTCACAGCCCAAAATAGGGTGGCCCAACTGCTGGCAGTGAATGCGCAGTTGGTGGGTGCGCCCGGTCTCCGGGGTTAGCTCTACACGTGTCAAAGGTAGTAACGTCCCGTCTTCCACCTCGTGATACAAACGCTCAACGACTCGATAGCGGGAGCGAGCGGGCTTGCCGTAGATTGAGCAAATCGACATCAGCGGGAACAGCGCTGGGTCTTTGGCAATCGCAGCGTCTATGACCCCGTTGTTGTCTTTCAGGTGTCCACAGAGCAGCGCGCTGTAAACTTTGGTCACGGTGCGCTGGCTGAACTGTTGGCAGAGGGCGGCGTTGATAGCCTTGTTGCGGGCAACTACCATCAGCCCGGAAGTGCCGAAATCAAGGCGGTGAATCAGAGTGCAGCCGGGGAATATCTTTACCAGCCGATAATGTACCGAATCGAGATTTTGCGGATTCTTCCCAGAGAGGCTGAGCAGCCCGGTTGGCTTATTGATAAGCACCAGGTGATCGTCCTGATAGAGGATCTCTATCTCGTCATGACACGGCGGGGCAATAAAGGTATCGAAAATCGTAGACATCAGGCTGCCGGATGGGGAGTGGATGTGGATAATAACGAATTTTCAGCTGGCTGGCGAATCTGGCTGTTAGCCTAATGGATCAACGGTAATTTTTGATGAAAGTGATACTTGTACGACACTGTTTTAGACCTGGCTGGAAATAAATGCGTCACTCTCCGATGGGGGATCGCAACACATTTACTTAAGCTGTTGTGATTCGTCATCATCAATCTATAAGACCGGGAAAGCGCACCCGGTCACTATGCCGATATTTTGTGAGTTATCGCCACATCTAGATGTTCAACCAACCATTAATCAGCGTGCAACTCTGCCCACCAATCCACGGCTCATCGTCAATAAAACGAACGCTAACCCGGCCATCTCGATGCAGTTGGGTACCTTGGCGAACCTGATACCCCTGTGCCGTCGAGTTACCGTCGGGGAAGTTATTGGCCTTCAACAAACGGGCCAGGCACGCATTGGCACTGCCAGTCACTGGGTCCTCGACCAACTTGTCCCATTCAACCAAAAACGCTCGCATTTCGTAATCTGCTGGATCACCCGATGAATAGGCACCATAAATCACCACGCCATCAACATGATAATCAGTTTGCAGCTGTTTAATCATGGCTTGATTCGGCGTCATCGTCAGGCAGGATTGAGCGCTTGGCATACGTACCATCAGCCAGCGAATGCCCATGTCGGCAATCACCGGCATCGTATCGACTTCAATAACCGCAGGCAGAAAAGCGGCCGTTAGCGTTTCCCTTTCTTCTGAAGTCAGCGTTCGAAGCGTTACCGCAGGTGCAGCAAACGCCAGCGTTCCTTCAGGTGAGATA
This sequence comes from Serratia sp. ASV30, assembly GCF_016428815.1. NCBI lineage: Bacteria > Pseudomonadati > Pseudomonadota > Gammaproteobacteria > Enterobacterales > Yersiniaceae > Serratia > Serratia sp. ASV30. The sequence goes on from NZ_JAELTL010000073.1 coordinate 2,435, forward strand.
TTGACCGCAACCAGACCAACCCCGCATTCTTGCATCACCACACCCGGCTGTTTGGTCACCAGCCCAGCCTCCAGTAATGCATGAGCCGTACCCAATGTTGGATGCCCGGCAAAGGGTAGCTCTTTTTCGGGGGTAAAAATGCGCACCTGATAATCTGCCAGCGGATTAGTCGGTTTGAAAACAAACGTCGTTTCCGAAAGGTTGGTCCAGCGAGCTAATGAAAGCATCTGCATCTCATTCAAGCCCTCCGCCTCCAGGATCACCGCCAAGGGGTTTCCCTGCAATGGCGAGGTGGTAAATACATCAACCTGTTTATAGGCGCGTGGTTTCACATCATCTTTTCTGAGCATTTGCTGTAATCCGCTAGGTATAAGGCTTGATGATAGCGCTATTAAATGACAGACATCAATCGCTAATACCTTAAAATGGTTGGCTTTTGTGATACGTTGGTACTCATTGAGGCAGCCCCGGAAATTAACAGAGGAATACTACATGCAGAGTTTATTTTCGTTAACCGCTGGCGCCTGTGTGCGTTGGCACGATTTGCCAGGCCAGGGTATCCCGATTGTGTTTGTTCACGGGCTTGGGTGCGCGTCTTCCTATGAGTATCCACGCATTGTGGCAGATCCGGCATTTGCGGGACGACGCGCGATTCTGATTGACCTTCCTGGATATGGCTTTAGCGATAAACCTCATGATTTTGATTACAGCATTGCTCATCAGGCAGACGTTGTGATCGAAGTGATTACTGCATTGAATCTGTCACATTGCCATCTCTATGGTCACAGCATGGGGGGCAGTATCGCGATTGAAGTAGCAGAACGATTGGGTAAACGGATAGGTAAACTGGTGGTTTCGGAACCTAACTTTCATGCCGGTGGCGGCGTATACAGCCGCCTGCTGGTGGAAAGACCGGAAGCTGAGTTTATCTCGCAAGTGTACGACGAAATGCTGGCAGACCACACATCCCCCTGGAAAGGTTCGGCCCAAAATGCGGCCCCCTGGGCAATGTGGCGGGGAGCCAAAAGTCTGATTGATGGAGCTTCACCGTCATGGATGGAGACTTTCCTCAATCTGTCCTGTTCACGCTCACTGATTTTTGGCGAACAATCCTTACCGGACAGTGACTTTGAGTATGTCAGCCATCAGGGCATATCGGTAGCAACAGTTCCACAAGCAGGGCACTCTATGTCCTGGGAGAATCCATCGGCATTTGCCGTGGTGTTACACAAGGCATTTAACGATTGATTTAACACCATCGGTTATCATTCAAGCCAATAGAAAAACTTTTAACAGATGCTAAATTTTACCGTTTGCCGCCCAACATCAAGTTCTACAAACTAAGCGCGTCTGATAGAACCCTTAACCCTCAATTACGGAAAATCGCAATGTTGAAAAAATCCCTATCCTGTGTGCTGTTGCTCGCCACCTCAGGTTCAGTGTTTGCAGCACCGCAAACGGAAAAACAGATAGCCGACATTGTTAATCGCACCGTTGCGCCATTGATCAAAGAGCAGGGCATTCCCGGCATGGCCGTAGCGGTGATTTATCAGGGGCAGCCTTACTACTTCACCTGGGGATTGGCAGACGTTGCTGGCAAGCAGCCCGTCACGCAGCAAACCTTATTCGAGCTCGGTTCGGTCAGTAAAACGTTCACTGGAGTGCTAGGCGGTGATGCCATTGCTCGCGGTGAAATCAACCTTGGCGATCCGGCGAGCAAATACTGGCCAGCGCTGTCGGGCAAGCAATGGCAAGGCATCACTTTGCTACATCTGGCAACCTATACCGCCGGTGGCTTACCGCTTCAGATACCGGAAAATGTTACCGATGAAGCATCGCTACAGCGTTACTATCAAACCTGGCAACCGCAGTGGGCTCCGGGCACCAAGCGCCTTTACTCGAACGCCAGTATTGGCCTGTTTGGAGCGCTGATGGTTAAACCGTCAGGCATGAGTTTTGAACAGGCGATGACCAAACGCGTGATCCAACCGTTGAAGCTATCGCAAACCTGGATAAACGTGCCGCAGCAGGAAGATAAGCACTACGCCTGGGGCTATCGCGATGGGAAAGCGGTTCGCGTTTCTCCGGGCATGTTTGATGCCGAAGCCTACGGTGTGAAGTCGTCGATAGAGGATATGGCAAGCTGGGTGCAGGCCAACATGGTGCCTGCCAACGTGAAGGATGCTTCGCTGCAGAAGGGGATTACGCTTGCCCAATCGCGCTACTGGCATGCCGGTGATATGTATCAAGGTCTGGGTTGGGAAATGCTGAACTGGCCGGTTAAAGAGAAAACCGTGGTCGAGGGTAGCGATAATAAAAACGCACTGGCAGCGCTGAGCGTCACAAAAATCACTCCGCCAGCGCCAGCATCAAGCACCTCTTGGGTACATAAAACTGGCTCGACCGGCGGATTTGGCAGCTACGTAGCCTTCATTCCTCAACAGGATCTCGGCATCGTGATGCTGGCGAACAAAAATTATCCTAATCCTGTGCGCGTTGAGGCGGCTTACCGCATTCTTGAGGCGTTGCAGAAGTAATTTTTTTAGCCCCGCAGTCTCAGGGGGCATATTGCCCCCTCATCTAGGCCAAGTCCAAGTTATTTTCCATCACAAATGACCCGCTCCCCGTATGTGATCCATTCATAATCAGGAATAACCGGCTTCATTCTGGCTGCATATTCTGGCAACCGGCAGATTTCTCGGCAAATTCAGAAGGTGTCATCCAGCCCAAGGCAGAATGGGGACGGCTCTGGTTATAGAGTATGCGCCAGCCCTCGATTTTGCACCGTGCATCCTCCACAGACATGAACCAGTTCTCGTTCAAACATTCCTGCCGCTATCTGCCATTAAAGGACTCCACCGTAGCGTTGTCCGTCGGTGTTCCCGGGCGTGAGAAGTCGATCCTGATCCCTCTTTCATACACCCACTTGTCCAGCATTTTCCCTGCAAATTCAGAACCATTATCGGTTTTCAGCAACTGCGGTAAAGGACGCCTGAGCGCTATGCTGTTCAGCATCTCTGCCACTTCTGTCGAACGCAGATTCTGTCCCACGCAGATCCCCAGGCATTCGCGGGTATAAAGGTCGATAACCGTCAACAGGCGCAGTCGTCGCCCGTCAAACAACGCATCAGAAACAAAATCCATGCCCCAGACGTGGTTGGGATATAAGCCCTGAGGCTGCGGCTGCCGCTGCTGGGCAGATTTATTGCGACGTGGCCGTTTGAGGCGTAACGACAGCCCTTGCTCACAGTAGAGGCGGTAGATCCGTTTGTGATTGTCGCGCCAGCCCTCACGCCAGAGCATCACGTGTACCCGGCGATATCCGTCGTGAATTCGCGTTTCGGTGATCTCACGAATACGCAGGCGCAGTGCGCTGTCATCAGCAGCAACAGAACGATATCTAAACGAGCTGCGGCTGAGCCGTAGCGCAAAACAGATTTGTCTTTCGCTGGCACCGTATCGGGCCTGTAAATCCCTGACCCATTCGCGGAGGCGTGCCAACGTCAGTTCTTTTTTGCCAGCACATCCTGCAGCATCGCCTTGTCGAGGCTCAGATCAGCAACCAGCCTCTTCAGCCTGAGATTTTCTTCTTCGAGCTGCCGCATGTGCTTCAGCTCTGAAGGGGAAATTCCACCGTATTTTTTACGCCACGTGTAAAAGGTGGCATCAGAGATACCCAGTTTACGGCAGACTTCAGGCACCAATGTACCCAGCTCGGCCTGTTTCAGGGCAAAAACAATCTGTTCTTCGGTGAATCGTGACTTTTTCATCGGCACAACCTCCACTCAGGGGAGTGTTTATCATGCCGGAATTCTGTTTCTGAATGGAGCAGGATTTTGGGGTAGGGTCACAAAAAAATAGATCAATCGCCTTAATCAAGCTGTCAGCCTAGCTCGCTCTGTTCTATACGAAGGGTGACTCTGGTTACTTAAAAATCATTCGTTCACGTAAACCTTGAGCTTTATCATAAGTTTACTGCATAGCTGATTGATTATCTTGACCTATCATTAATTTGTGGCAACATTCAGACACACCTTGTCTAGGATAAACTTCAGAAAAAATTGGGTTTGATCTTGATTAACCACGAAAACTAATCAATGACCGTAACTATTCTTATTGAAAGTTTATGCCACTTGGGGATAGGTTGAATATCATAAAGTATATTATTATTTTTCAAAGGGATGGATTTTCATGAATATAAAAGGTTTATTTTTATCAGTATCTATTTTGGGTGCCTTACTTCTAAGTGGTTGTGCTAGTGTCCCACTTGCAACAGAGCAAGAGTCCGTACAAGCTAAAAGTTTCACTACTCCGGATGAAAATAAAGCTGGTTTGTATATTTATAGGGATAGTTTTGTTGGCAAAGCGCTAAAAAAAGATATCTATGTTGATGGTAAATGCATCGGTGAAACAGCAGATAAAACGTTTTTCTACACACAGGTAACTGGTGGGGAAAAGCACAAGATTTCAACGGAGTCAGAGTTTTCTCCAAATGACCTGTCTATCTTTACTGAGTCTGGAAAGAATTACTTCGTCAGGCAATATATAAAGATGGGTGCTTTTGTTGGTGGTGCTGGCCTCAGTCAGTCGACTGAAGAGGAAGGGAAAAGAGTGATCTCGAAGCCAGGAGTTAAGCTTGCCAAAGAAGGACGTTGCGACAACTGATACGATTCGGTAAAAGTAACAAGGTGCCGTTGCCTTTAAAAGGTGGCACCTTAATCTCTCTGCTTGGGTATGCAAGTAGGGTGAATGTGGGTGATCTAACGCACAATCAATGACAAAACCCACCAAGTTCCTCAACTACCCCAGCGACTTTTCAGGTAATTCACGGCCTGCTGGGTCTGTGGCTGATTAAGATAATCCTCTCTGAACAGGATCGTGCCTTTAATTTGCGATACGGACTCATTCAAATCCAGCTGCTTTTGTAGCTCCAGCACGCCACCGTTGACCATCCAATCGGGCTCGTTCTTTGACGGAATACCCACTTTATAGAGCGCCACACCGATATAAAGACGCGTATTGGTGGAGGTCACCACATTAGCCCACCATTTGGCGAGCACATCATAACGGGCCGCGTCACGCGCGAAGGGCCAGTACAGCTGCGGAGCGATGTAATCCAGCAGCCCAAGTTGCACCCAATTGCGGGTGTCGGCATAAGATTCATCATATGCCGCAGCACCTCGCGTATTGGAACCGGCCGCATCGTGTGAGTGGTTACGCCATACGCCAGAAGGGCTGACTCCAAATTCAACGTCGGGATTCAACTTTTTGATCGTACGAGAAACTTGCCCAACCAATTGCTTGGTGTTGTCTCGCCGCCAGTCCGCTTTGGAGCCAAAGTGTTGACCATACTTTTTGAACGTCTGGCTGTCGTCGAGCACAGAACCAGGGGACTCAGCATAGAAATAATCATCAAACTGCACGCCGTCAATATCATAATGGGTAACCACCTCTGCTACGATGCTGGTGATCCAGTCTCGTACCTCCGGGATACCTGGGTCGAGCACGAATCGGTCGCCTGCGGTGCGGATCCAGTCAGGGTGTAGCACATAGACGCTGGCTGGCTGCTGCGACAATGTACGGTTCAATTTATCAATGGTTACAGGCTTGGTGTTAACGGACACTCGGTAGGGGTTAAACCAGGCATGGACTTTCATGCCGCGTTTGTGAGCTTCATCCAGCATAAACTGCAGCGGATCATAGCCTGGGTTGTCGCCAATATTCCCCGTCAGCACATCTGACCATGGCAAAATTTTTGATGCCCAGAGGGCAGTGCCATCAGGCTTAACCTGGAAAAAAACGGTGTTAATACCCAGCGTCTTCAGTTTATCCAGCTTGCCCTTCAGTGCTTCCTGCTGTTGGCGAATGCGGATGTCTGGGCTGCTGGCATTGACCGATGTCACTGGTGGCCAATCGAGGCGGGATACGGTTGCCAGCCAAACGCCACGCACCGGTTCCTGGCTTTGCCGTGATTTATCCGGGTGTGGCTGTTTTGCCACCGAAGGCAACGGAGTGACTAAGGATTTCGCAGGTTCAGAGGTGCAACTGGCCAGTGAAAGCACACCGGCAAGAAGTACGCCCAGTTGTTTAACTTTGGTAAAGCTATGAGAACAGGCGATGATTCGCTCCGGCTTCTATTGAGTATCTAAACAATCTTGTCATTCTCTTATTATTCGAATTTTAGTCAATACCGGTAGGCCAGATTGGTTGGACGCTGCAAACCACTATCAGCTCGAGATAGGCCAATCAGCCGGGACAACGTTGCCAGCCAACAGGTTGGAGTACGGCCGTTAATCTGTCGTTTAAATCCTTTACACTATAATGTCTTCTATACCAAGGATTTCACCGTTAGCGTGACTGACCTGTCCGATAAAGATATCGAACTCAGTAAGTTATGTTTACAAGTATCCTCTGCTAACAAGATAGCCCCTTCAAATTAACTAAAGAAACTTTTATGAATAAATGTTTGCTTGCTGTTTTTCCCGCCATTATTTTGTCAGGCTGTGCTGCCACATGGGAACCGTTAGGTACGCCAACGCTGCCCCTTCAAGAGGCGAATAGCCTTTGCGATACTGAGTCATTAGCTCAGTACCCGGTTAAAAATGAGGTCGCTACTAGAAGCGTTGAAAAGCAGGTTTCATTGAAATGCAATAAAGATGACGATGGATGTAACAGCAGTGGTTATAAATATGAAAATAAACTAGGCGTTGAAAGCTACCCCTTGGACGTTAATATAAATAGCCGCAAAGCCGCATTTACTGCCTGCATGGCAAAACAGGGTTGGAGAAACACGAGCTGGCTATAAAAGAGTTGTGTTCCGGGCTGATACAACGCCCGGAGCTCGCCCTTTGTGAGGCGACCGAACGTGCCACTATTTAATTAGGGCACTCCTTCTTCTGCATCAACTCTGTCGCAGATCACCTCAGCGCCTGAACACGGCACCGTACCAGCTCCCTCGCCCTGTGGGAGAGGGTTGGGGTGAGGGGCAAGTAAAGCCAGTGTCTCAAGCCGTGCCGGGATCAAAGGAACTCTTGGCTGCGGTATGGGCCAGTCAAACAGATGTCGGGCTGCTGCGGCGCAGATTTTCCCCTGGCAAGCCGTCTCCTCAGGCTTTTCGGTGCTGGTGGCATCGCAGGTTCTCACTATATTCGCTGGTGGGATGCTGTTTATTCGTATGCAAGGTAACCGGCAATTCACCACAGCGCGGTAAGCGTGAAGGGCTTGGTGTTGCCAAGGCTAGTCGATACGCAATTCGGCAGCGAGCAACTCCAGCATGGCATCCACTTTTGGCTGCAGTTGTCGCCCAATGGGCCACACCAGATTGAGCGGCAGGCCATCAGTCGCCAGTTCCGGTAGGATTTGCACCAATTCACCGCGTGCAATTTCATCGCAGACCAGCCAGGTTGCCAACTGTGCGATACCGCATCCAGCCTTGACCGCGGCAACCTGAGCTTCGCCGTTGCCGACAATAATGCGGCCTTCCATCGTTCGCCGCTCAATCAATCCTGCATCATGTGCGATCAGCCAAGGCCCCGTGGTTCCATCGGCCTTGCCATAGAGCACGGCATCATGGCGAGACAGTTCGGCGGGCGATGTCGGTGTCCCGTTGCGGGCCAGGTAATCGGGCGAGGCGCAGAAAATGAGACGTTCACAGCCCAGGTTGCGATGGCCAACTGAGGTAGGCCAATGATCCGGGCCACCGATACGCACAGCCACGTCGATCGCTTCTTCGAGCAAATCAACGAAACGATCGGTCAAGGAAACATGCGGGCGTAAGTGCGGGTGTTGCTGTGAGAACTGGAGCAGCAACGGCCAAACACGGAGGCGACCAAACGTCGCTGGTGCGTCTAGCCGCAGACGACCCACCGGTTCATTGTGCTGTGCGGCGAGCACGGCTTCAGCTTCTTCCAAATCGGCCAGCACTCGTACGCAAGTACGGTAGAACGCAGCCCCTGCATCCGTCAGAGCCAACCGGCGGGTTGTGCGCTCGAACAGCCGAGTCCCAAGCCGATCCTCCAGGCGTGCCACACTTTTGCTGACGGCAGAGCTGGTCAGGTGCAATTGCTCTGCCGCTGCCGTGAAACTGCCTGCGTCGGCCGTTGCCACAAAGGTTTCGATGCCCTTAAGCCGCTCCGCTGGGATCATGCTGCCCTCGCTTATTAAGGAATTTAATTCAAATATTTCGGTAAAATATATCAATAATAAGAATATATTTCTTAAATATACTGAAGGCAACAGCAAATCCCCCCGTAGGAGCCTTTTTGATGTCTTGCATTACCGCACCGGGCACCGCCATTTCGGCGAGTCGTAGCCGCCTTTCCATCGTCATTCTTGCGGTGGCGGCTTTCGTCATTGTCACGACCGAATACCTGATCGTCGGACTATTGCCAGCACTGGCACGCGACTTGGATATTTCAATTTCCGCTGCCGGCCAGTTCGTTACCCTGTTCGCCTTCACAGTGATGCTGTTCGGCCCTGTGCTGACTGCGTTGTTGTCACACATTGAACGTAAGCGCCTGTTCATCGCTATTCTGATGATCTTTAGCGTTTCGAACGCTCTGGCCGCAATCGCTCCGAACGTTTGGGTGCTTGCGATTGCCAGGTTCATTCCAGCGCTGGTGCTGCCAGTATTCTGGGGGACGGCCAGCGAGACGGCCGGACAGATTGCCGGGCCGCATCGTGCCGGTCGCGCAGTATCGCAGGTGTATCTGGGGATCTCAGCCGCCTTACTGTTTGGCATTCCACTGGGTACGCTAGCGTCGGACATCATCGGCTGGCGTGGCACCTTCTGGATACTGGCCGGGCTGTCGCTGGTTATGGCATTGGCCCTGGCGATCTTCATGCCGACCCTGGCACGCCCCGAACGGCTGAGGCTGGCAGAGCAGACACGCATCCTCAAAGATCCGTATTTTGTCGGTAACGTTGTGTTGTCGGTCATTGTGTTCACCGCAATGTTTACGGCTTACACTTATCTAGCCGACATGCTGGAGCGCATCGCTGGTGTGGCACCGGCGCAAGTCGGTTGGTGGCTTATGGGCTTCGGTGCTATCGGCCTGGTAGGTAATTGGCTTGGCGGGCGCTTTGTGGATCGCAGCCCACTGGGCGCTACCGCCATATTCTCGTTATTGCTGGGCATAGGCATGATGGCCAGCGTTCCTGCGGCAGACTCGCTCATTCTGTTATGGTTGGCACTTGCGCTATGGGGTATCGCCTATACTGCACTGTTTCCAATCTGTCAGGTACGGGTGATGAAATCCGCTTCGCACGCTCAGGCGCTAGCCGGGACGTTGAACGTCTCTGCTGCCAATGCCGGTACGGGTCTTGGCGCCATTATCGGTGGCATGGTGATCCCCCAATGGGGTTTGGAAAACATCGGTTACGTCGCCACAGGCATCGCGATAACAGCCATTTTGCTGGCGGCTTGGCTCGTACGCTTTCGGCGGCAAAGCGCGGAATAGCTAGGAAAGGGCAGATGACCCACCTATGCGATCACCTTGATAAAAATCACGCCTCAAATAAATTGCTTGGTGGAAATAGTGGAGAGATGATTCTGTCTGCTACCTTGGGAGTGAGGGAATTTTTTAATAAATTGATTTAAGAGGATTTAATGGTGATTATCATTGAAAGTCTGAAGACAAAGTATCCGGGGGCCATTGCATGGCCATTTGGCGATTCCGCCGAAATGGCAGACAAGCTAGCAGACCTGGTTATTAAAGGGGTAAAAACCGCAACCTGCTGTTCGCTTTCATCTTTCAAAAATGAAGAAGAATCACCAACGATCGGCGGCTACAGCATTATCCTAAATGGCAAAGGTGATCCAGTCTGTGTCATTAGGACGATCGCTATGCGGATAATTCGTTTCTGCGATGTGACAGACGAACTGGCGAAAAAAGAAGGCGAGGGAGATTTCAGCCTCAGGTACTGGAGGCAAGGGCACAAAGAGTTCTTCCAAAGAGAAGGGAGTTACTCCGACACAATGGAGCTTGTAACAGAAGAGTTTGAACTGGTCGAGTTGTTGTAATGTATGATCCTGCGGTGCCGTAAAATAAATGGAAATAGGGTGAATTCAAATGCAGCTGATTTATCCCAGTGATTACTTTAACCCTGCCAAGGCCGATGAAACCTTTGAGCAGGAGTTTAACTGTGCCAGACAGAAAGGATTAACCTGTGCGCTGCTGTCGTCTGAACACGCCTCGATGGGAAAGTACAAGTTCTCTCACAGCTTTGAGCCAGATGTCCCCGTGATATGGCGTGGATGGATGCTAAGCCCGGAAGAATATCAACAACTGCATAGAGCCGTTTCGCTAAGCGGCGGGCAAATGCTTGAATCATTTGATGATTACATTCGGTGCCATTACATCACAGGCTGGTACGAAATTTGCCAAAAGTATACGCCGGAAACCATATTGGTCAGTGCAGATGCTGATTTCGATAAGCTGACCGATCATCTTAAGTGGCCGTGTTACTTCGTTAAGGATTATGTTAAATCTTTAACCACCTCCAGAGGCTCTGTTGCCGTAAATGCCGATGAGATCCGCGAAGTATTGCAATCCATTGAACACTTCCGTGGAAAAATTGAAGGGGGAATTAGCCTTAGACGTTTTGAAAATTTTATCCCCGAGAGTGAGCGCAGATATTTTTCGTTGAATGGCAAAGTTTTCTCTGCAGACGGAATCATTCCAGAAGTGGCTATTGAAATCGCGCAGCTCATAGATGCTCCATTTTTCTCCATCGATATGGTTAAAAATGATGCGGGTCAGCTCCGGCTTATAGAGATTGGGGATGGGCAGGTATCCGACATCAAGGAATGGCCGGTTGAGCGTTTTGTACGGATGTTTATGGAGCCATAGGCGCGTTTTAGGGGCGCATAAACGCCCCGATTTAACTCACTCAAATAACCTACGGTGCAGCGCAATAACTGCGCCATCAGCAACGTCGCTTGGCAGCAGGAAGCAAAGATTATCATTGGATGCGCCATGGAAAATCATGCGCACAGCATACTCATCCAGATCCATAAATGTATCCCGGCATACTCCCGCGCCACGATGGAGTTGATTGCCAATCAGCGTGACCAGGGCCAGCCCGGTTTCAATCTCGACCCGGCAATGAGAAGAGAGTGCCGTAAGCAGCGCGGTGGTTAGGGTGTGATCTTCTCCCGAAGTGGACCCCGTGGAATTCAGGGCCAGCGCTATGCAGCTGTCGGAGGTGGTCACCAGATCCACATCAACCTGATGTTCTGCAAGAATCGCGAACATTTCTGCAAAGAATGTGTATGCCGGTTGCGCATGCAGGCGGTGCAATCTCAGTAACGTCTGTTTACGACGAACGGCAATGGCGCGATAAAGTGGTGGATTGTCCGTCTCGCGGCGAACCAGCGTGCCGCCGGCAGCGGTATTTTTGCTGGAACCCACAAAGACCGGGATATTTTTCCGCACCGCGGGTAACAGGGTCGCTGGATGGAGCACTTTTGCACCAAAAGCAGCCATGTCGCTGGCTTCGGAAAAGGAGATATGGTCGATACGCCTGGCCTGCGCCACAATGCGCGGATCGGTGGTGTAGATCCCGGCCACATCAGTCCAGATATCGACACGTGCGGCCTGCAATGCTTCCCCAAGCAGGGAGGCGGTGTAGTCGCTGCCGCCCCGGCCCAACGTGGTGGTATGCCCGGCGTCATCACGGCCGATAAAACCCTGGGTGATAACAATCGCCTGCTCAATACGCGGCCGCAGATGGGCTTCTGCCTGATCTTTCACAAGGCTGATATTGGGTTCGGCGCAACCGTAAAAGTTGTTGGTTCGAATGACTTTACGGGCATCAAACCACTCTGCTTGCGCTTTACGCTCACGAAGCACTTCAGCAAATAACAAACTCGACATCAGCTCGCCATGGCTGACCAGTTCATCACTCAGCGCAGTGGAAGGCGTTGCCAATGCCGTCTCGGCAAGACGGGCAATATTTTCAAGGAGTTGGTCGATTTCCTTGCCAATGACCAACGGCGCTTTCAGGCGGGAAATAATGTTGTACTGGATAGTGCGAAGGGTATCAATTTTATCCATACGGTCACGACTTTCCAGCCCTTCAGAAAGTTCGACTAATAGATTTGTGACTCCCGCGGAGGCAGACAACACGACCAAACGAACCAGGTCATCAGCAAGAACAATACCGGCACTGCGATTCATCGAGTCAAAGTCAGCAACGCTGGTGCCGCCAAACTTGGCAACGACGAATTGTGGATAAATGCGTGTCATAACAGTCTCATATCAGGGCGCCATAAAAATGGCTAGAAAATTTTCATTCTCGGCATAAGGGAAGCTCGCTTCGCCTTACGAAATGTCCGCCCGCGAACATTTCTGATGACAACCCAGGAAAGCCTCCTGTTGTCGATAACGTGTATTGCCTCTTACGCGTTACCGGTGTGATGCGCATTAATTCTTTATTTACGGATAGTAAAAATAAGCGCGCCATAGTAAGTGATTTATCTTAATGGATCGACATTTTTATTTTATTTGGCAATAAATCAGTGAAAAAGAATGCCTTACAGGCCAATGCCTAACATTCTTAACGGTAAAATCGTGTAACAAAAGAATAAAACCATATCAAAACGATGGTTTTCATGACGTTGTGTGCAATCTGGGTATCCGTAACGTTTTGCACAATATTGGTAACAAAAATTAATGCATGATGAAAGGTAACTTGTTGTTGCACTTGGATTTTACAGGGTTGATTGCATGCTGAAACAAATGATTGAGTACACCATTAAAATAATATATATTGGCCGCGTTTTTACAGGCAATCCCCTTAACCTTTAACTCAACCCGGCGTTAATAATACCCGAGGTTGTGGGAGTGATATGATGACGGATAAAGTCCGTATTGATACTTTAAGTGCTCGTTCATTACCACAAAGCAATGATACCTTTTTAGCAAGACAGGCTGAGTTTGAGTCTAACGTCAGAAGCTATCCACGTAAACTGCCATTGGCAATAGCTAAAGCGCAGGGCGTTTGGATTACTGATGTTGAAAATAATCAATATCTTGATTGTCTTGCAGGCGCCGGGACTCTGGCGCTGGGTCATAATCATCCTGACGTGCTTCAAAGCATTCAAAGTGTCATCAGCAGCGGCTTACCGTTACATACGCTGGACCTTACCACACCTCTGAAAGATGAATTTTCCTCTTATTTACTCTCTTTATTACCGGGCCAGGGCAAAGAGTATTGCCTGCAATTCACCGGTCCTTCTGGCGCTGATGCGGTTGAAGCCGCGCTCAAACTGGCAAAAAAAGTAACTGGCCGTTCAAGCATCATCAGTTTCTCCGGCGGCTACCACGGTATGACGCACGGTGCGCTCTCCGTAACCGGTAACCTGTCACCAAAAGAAGCCATCAGTAATATGATGCCTGAAGTGCAGTTTATGCCTTATCCGCATCAGTACCGCTGCCCGCTGGGTATCGGTGGCGACGCAGGCGTTAAAGCGCTGACGTACTACTTCGATAACTTGATCAACGACGTGGAAAGCGGCGTACGCAAACCAGCGGCGGTGATCCTCGAAGCGGTGCAGGGTGAGGGCGGCGTGAACCCGGCTCCGGCCGAGTGGCTACAGCGCATCCGTAAAGTCACGCAAGACCATGGAATTCTGCTGATCATCGACGAAGTCCAAGCTGGTTTTGCACGCACCGGTAAGCTGTTCGCATTTGAACACGCAGGTATCGAGCCAGACATCATCGTTATGTCTAAAGCTGTCGGTGGCGGTCTGCCGTTGGCCGTACTGGGCATCAAAAAACAGTTTGATGCATGGGCGCCAGGCCACCATACCGGAACATTCCGTGGTAACCAGCTGGCAATGGCCACCGGTCTGACCACGCTTAAGATCCTTAAAGACAACGCCATTGCGGATAAAGTTGCCGCCCAGGGCGAGTGGCTGAAAGGCAAACTGGTCGAGCTGCAAAAACGGTTCCCGGTTATCGGTCACGTACGTGGCCTGGGCCTGATGATCGGCATTGAAATCGTGAAGCCTAACGAAGCGCAGGATCACATGGGATGTTACCCGGCGGATGGCGAGCTTTCGGCACTGCTGCAGAAAAAATGCTTCGAATCCGGTTTGATTCTGGAGCGGGGCGGCCGTCATGGTTGCGTACTGCGCCTGTTACCGTCACTGCTAATCACCGACGCTGAGCTGGAAATTTTCCTCGATAAATTTGAAAACGCCTTGCTGGCCACTGGCATGGAGCCGGTTTAATCGGAGTTAACGATCGTGTCAGATAACAACCCAATTCTCTCCGGTTCGGCGCAAAGTATCGCCGCCTATCAGGATGCCATTGAGCAGAGCAGCAAAGCCGTTATCGAATGGTTAAAGCAGCCAGAAATGTATCAGGGGAAAACCGTCGACCAGTTGCGCGAGCGCATCCAGTTGAACTTTACCTCTCAGGGCCTGGGTAACCAGGCCGCCATTGAGCGCGCAGTTGAGTATTTCCTCAAGGACAGCCTCTCTGTACATCACGCACAATGTGTGGCGCATCTGCACTGCCCGAGCCTGGTGATAAGCCAGGCTGCAGAAGTGCTGATCAATGCTACTAACCAGAGCATGGACTCCTGGGATCAAAGCCCATCAGCGACCATCATTGAGATCAAACTCATCGAGTGGCTGCGTGAGCAGATAGGATACAGCGCCGGTGATGCCGGCGTGTTCACCAGTGGCGGCACCCAAAGTAACCTTATGGGGCTGATGCTGGCGCGTGATGCTTTCTTCGCGCGTCAGGGGCACTCCGTTCAGCAGCAGGGTTTAACGGGCGATCTGAGTAAAATCAAAGTGTTTTGCTCCGAAAGCGCACACTTCTCCGTGCAAAAAAACATGGCGTTGATGGGGCTGGGCTATCAGTCAGTGACCCAGGTGAAAACCGATGCGTTCTCGCGTATGGATATCGCTGACCTGAAAACCAAACTGGCGCAGGCAAAAGCCAACGGTGAGCAGGTGATGGCGATTGTGGCCACCGCCGGTACGACTGATGCAGGTGCAATTGATCCGTTAGAGGATATCACCGCGCTGGCCGCGCAGGAAAATATCTGGGTTCACGTTGATGCCGCATGGGGCGGAGCGCTGCTACTTTCTGAGAAGTATCGCCACTACCTGAACGGCTTGGAATCCGCAGACTCCGTGACACTGGATTTCCACAAGCAGTTCTTCCAGACCATCAGCTGTGGTGCATTCCTGCTGAAAGATGCACATCATTATGAGCTGATGCGTTATCAGGCGGCGTACCTGAACTCTGATTTTGACGAAGAGCACGGTGTACCTAATCTGGTATCAAAATCACTGCAAACCACGCGTCGTTTTGATGCCCTGAAGCTGTGGATGGGCCTTGAAGCGTTGGGTAAAAAACAGTACGCCGAAATCATTGATAATGGCGTTACACTGTCACAAAAAGTGGCTGAGTATGTCTCTGCACAACCGCATCTGGAACTGGTTATGCAGCCACAATTGGCAAGCGTACTGTTCCGTTTCTGCCCGAAAAGCGGCGATCGCGCGTATATCGCGCTGTTGAACCAGCGTATCGGCGATGTTCTGTTGGCATCAGGTAGCGCAAACGTTGGGGTTACTGAAGCAGATGGCGTAACCTGTCTGAAGCTAACGCTGCTGAACCCAACGGTTTGTCTGGAGGACGTAAAAGTCCTGCTGGCAAGCGTGAAAGAGACGGCTGAAAAATTGCTCAACGCGTAATCCTTTAGTAGCCGAATCTGCGTCGAGTTGCTAGTCAATTCGGCGCAGTCAAAATGCTTCCTCTGGTGAAATCTGTTGGGTAATGACAGCCATTAGTTCTCAGATTTCACGTAGCGCGATCAAAAAAGGGGGGCGTTTTGAACGATATTGCACAACTTTTGCCAGTAATCCAAGCACTAGAGGTTCAACTCCATCAGTCGGCAATACGCAACGATGCAAATATCGTTGGAGAATTGCTGCATGACGATTTTGAAGAGATCGGCTGTTCCGGGTTGTACTATGACAAACAGCAAACCATTGCGGCGCTAAAGTTGGAAAGCGGCCAGCCACAGATTTTTGCCGAAGAATTCAAACTGGTGAAGATTGCCGATGGTGCCGTATTGTTGAGGTATAAAAGTTTTCAACGTGATGCGGATGGCAGCATTGTTCGCCGTGTCGAGCGTTCATCGATCTGGTTGCAATCGTCACAAGACAGCGGAGGCCATTGGCAGATGCGTTTTCATCAGGGCACACCGATCGGGGATTGAAACCGACTGAGTATCAGCTCGAACAATCGTCATTCATGAACCAACTTCAGAAAACTAAGCAATCAAAGCATGAAGGTGAGGTGAGATAAACCTAGCGGGATAACCCGGTGCGTAACTGCCAATGCAATTTAACATAATATACATTATGCGCACCAAGGTAGCGATACGTGGAATCTGGCTATCTGCTACTGTCATTGACCTATCCACATCCTGCCTTACCTTGATTCGCATAACGGTTGAAATGTCTTGCGGCCTTTTACTGGCGTTACAGGTCGTCCGGTTGTTTTTCTTCGGAGCCTGATTTAAATGAAACGATTGATATTGACCGCAACCGCTGCGATAAGTGTAACTTTGCTACCATTCGTATGCTCAGCAAATGCTGACTCAATGGGCATCAATAAAGATTGTAATCATCCGGTTAGCCAATACGGCATCGACTCTATCACTGCGCTCGCTCAGTACAAGGCTGAACCGAAAAAATTCATGGAAGCCATGACGGAATTTTGCAACAGAGGAAAAATCATGGGCGATATGGGATTCGATGCTGTTGCGAATCTGTCGCTCACCGAGTCAAAAAAATGGACTGATACCAATCTACAAAGCCAGAACAAAGAACAACGCGAGTTTTCAAGCAGCTTTGCTCGCCTTCTGGCCTCGGCAATGCTGAATGGTTTTACTGGATTTGATTATCCAAAACCACCGGAGCAAAACAAAGTACCCTTACCAGATTCATTCAAACCACATGAGATGTGTGATGCAATCACCTCTAAAGCAGCAGAGCATTCCACTTCGCAACTCCCCTCTCAGGTGAAAATCTCATTATCCGAATGGAAGAAAATAAAAAGTGAATTTGAAATGGTGTGTCTTATTGGAATGGGGAGCGGTAATAGTCGCAAACCGGTTGATAATGAATTGATGAATGGACTTAATGATATTGCCAAAGATGTTTATATCCAGGCATATAATACAGGTTCTAAATACCCAAGATACAATGCTCTCGAAACATCTAAAGCAAGCGTAGATGACCTATTTGATGCTCTTGCTAAAGAAAAGAATATCCCAAAAGGAAGTGGCAGTAGCAAATCAAAGCAGAAACCACCTTCGTCACCAGAAGAAAGAAAACACAGGGAAGAAATAAAAAATGAAGGGGAAAGGTTTCAAGCATCACTTCAAAGTTTACTTGCCACAAGAATCGGAAATCAAAGTCGATTTTCAGGAAAAGTATGTTCGGTAAAAATCTGGCTTTCTCAAAATGGTGAGGTACTGTCAGTAAAAGAAGAATCAGGTGATAGTGAGCTTTGCTCTGTAATACTAACGACTGCGAAGGGAATGAGATTATATCCAATGAGTGATGAAGTCTACAAAATGTATCGCAATGTGACTGTTGATATCAAACCTTAATCTATAGATTTAATGACAAGAGTCTTCATTTCCATGGGGGCTCTCTTTTCTTTTAGTTTGTTATTTTAATTTGTTATTGGTCAACTCAAGCCGTATGGCTCCCTTGCAGGGGGCTTAAGAGATTTAAAAAGAAATGAAGCTCCTGATTGTACAGATAACTGATTAAGGTAAAACAACAGAGGAAGTACAGATAACCGATTAAGATAAAATAATAGAGATATACAATATATATAACAGCAACCCCGGAAGGGATTCGCACATGCTAGCATGAGTATTTAATTTTGTAAACAACATATTGCATTTTTTATATTTCATCACCCTATCGGGTTAATCCAGTACAGCGCCCCACCGGAATGCAATCCATATAACGCCCCACAAGCCATAATTGTCATCATGGCAATGCAGAAGGCTGGGTAATACCAAAAACACCATCAAATCGCATACAGAGAGCCACCGGTCACTATGTATACCAAATCAGAATAACTGTATAAATAGACAGTGGTGCATATGCCCACCTGGCACCCAGAAATCACCATTAAGCCCCCTTTCCTACCCTATTTATGATGCCTGTAGAGCCTGTGATGCATGCCAACCGGTCCACCCTTGCTACCTCATGGAGACTAAGTGACGCCCTAAAAAGGCATCTGGCAGACCGTAACGCTACCTGACACAATTTATGGCCTGAACGCTTTTTTATCTTATTTTTTGAATTTTTAATTTTAATTAATCCTGTACCTCCACCCGCAGTGCTGGCCTGAAAGAATGCGAACGAAAAAGTAGGACCCATCCCCCAATTCTTCTTTCTCTTTCCCATCTTCATTTTCATCACTCAGGAGATACATTGTGGCGCAATACAAGAAACACATCCGTAATAAACGTTACCATCTCAATTACACACATCCTGTTCTTTATCCTGGAGCGACATTCAGAACCAAAACTGATGGAGAATGCTCTATTCTTGGTCGTGCCGAGGATAAAACCAGGCGTGGCTATTATGTCATAGAGTTTAAGGATAGCGGCGTTATCAAAGAAGCCTATGGGTCACATATAAAGTCAGGTGCTGTATCAGACAAAGAATTCCCCACTTCAGAAGAAGAAAGGCAGGCTTTGTTGATGAAACCTCACTACTATGGTGTAGGCTATATTGGCAATGGAAAGCACTCTACCGTTGATAAGACTCAAACCCATCAGCGAACAAGAACTTTCATCCTCTGGCATAACATGCTGGCAAGGTGCTACACAATAACCAGCCAAGGGAGGTCATTCTTTAAAGGTTATAAAGGGGTGAAAGTCTGTGAGCGATGGCATAACTTCCAGAATTTCTGTAATGACCTTCCAGCACCTGTCTCTTATACACATCTGACGCTGCCGACGATGCCAACTAAAAAAGGGTGTGGGTGGGGGGGGGGGGGGGGGGGGGGGGGGGGGGGGGGGGGGGGGGGGGGGGGGGGGGGGGGGGGGGGGGGGGGGGGGGGGGGGGGGGGGGGGGGGGGGGGGGGGGGGGGGGGGGGGGGGGGGGG
>NZ_JAELTL010000074.1:0-21445 GCF_016428815.1 Serratia sp. ASV30
TACACCCAGTTGGCATCGTCGGCAGCGTCAGATGTGTATAAGAGACAGCCTTTATGGTTTTTCATTTGCATATATTTCATATGAAAACCATCCCTATACTAGGGATCTCTGTTCCTGAAAATAATGAGTTTATGTCTTATGCCCCTTATCTCTTTGGTTTATTGGTGACGTTCGTTAGTATGGCCGCCTTTAATAGTAAGGGTAAGTGAACTTGTGAGGGATGGCATTAACCATCCCCTTTATATCAATAGACTCTGTCATCCCAAATGCTGTAACCACTGGTGCCCGCAATGATATGGCTCCAGGTAATGCTCTTGTATTTCAAAGAGATGGTTTCTTGCGGTTGTGCGCCGCTGTGGGTAATTGAGTGAGGGTGTGAGCCTGAGATATCGGAAATGGTGGCATCAGTGAGTAAGATGGTGAAGTAAAGCTCTTGCGCACCGGACGCATTGGTTCTGTAGAACTCAAACAGGACTTCAAGCGATTCATTGCTGGAAATAGCCACGCCCAGCAAAGGCGAGGATTTATCGATAGGTTTGGTAAACACGACAGGGTGATGGCTGACATGCTGTTCCCTGCTCATCGCATAGTTCAGGCTATTAATCAGGATTTGGTCTAAATGACCGGTTTGCCCTTTATTACCGATGGAATCCATAGAGGAACATCCGGCAGAAATAAGTCCCTGCTGTTTACCTTTCAATGTCGCATAGATTACGTTAGCCATTACTCAATATCCTTATATTAACAATGTGACTTGGTGCCACGAAGCGTAGAGGTTTATATCATTAAGTGAACCTGCTGAATGTAACATAAGCACCCATAATAAAGCCCGCATAAAATGCGGGCTCTTGGGGTGGTGGTGTTTCCCTGGTGTTGCCATAAGAAGCCCAATAACCCTAGTGGAATGACTAAAAACCGTCCAATCGATTCGCTAGATCAATAACACGATATTGATCGGTGAAAACGATCGTACCCCCAGCATTGCCTTGCTTCCCTTCTACAGCCTGTTGTCTGGTCGGCATGGTCTGCACAGGGAAAGATGCCGATGCCACACTGTTCCCCTCAATACCCCGGTATTAATCACCGACGTGCTGGCCGTCAGTGGCAAGGCCGGTAAAAAAAAGCGTGACACCGAGGAAGATTGATATCGTGCCGCCACACCCAACCAGGGGAAATCAAGGGGCACTTTGGATCTGACTAGAAGCCTGCGAAAGCAGGTTTTTTTGTGGCCGCAAAACGTGTGCCGCCACCTTATCGCCATTCAGTCAAATGACGATCCCTAAGTGGCTGTTTTAAAAAGCTGTAAAATTAAAGCAACAAAAAAGCGTTTGTTTTTACTTTCTTACAAACTGCAACCTTCAGGCAATCTGACTCAGGTTAGACTTAGCTGATAAATAATAAGTTAAATCGCAGGCTTAACAGTGGCTCCTCCAACCAAGAAAAACGGTAAAAACTACTCGACGGCGCGTTTTGGCTGGATTTGCGCGGGCATCTTGATCTGCTTTTTTCTCTTGATGTTCCGGGTCGGCTATTTACAGTTGCTGGAGCACCAACAGTTGGCCGATCAGGCTGACCAGCGTTCCATTCGTACCCAGGTGGTGCCCACCAACCGTGCGATGATCACCGATCGTAACGATGCGGCGCTGGCGGTCAGCGTCTCTTCCAAAGATATCGTGTTGGACCCCAAACATATCCTCGACACCCAAACCGATACCAGCACCGAGCGCTGGCAGAGTTTGGCCAACGTGTTGAAAATGCCGCTTGCTGATGTTCAGCATCTGATCCAGGCTAACGCGCGTAAGCGCTTTGTCTATCTGGCACGCAAGGTGGAGGATGACAATGCGGCCTATATCAACAAGCTGCACCTGACCGGCGTAAGTACCGAACAGGACTTCAGCCGCTTCTATCCCATGGGGCAAGACGCCGCCGGGCTGATTGGCATTGTGGGGCAGGATAATCAGGGGCTGGAAGGGATTGAGTTGGGTTTCAACCCGTTGTTGCAGGGTAAAAACGGCCTGCGTGTTTATCAGAAGGACGGCAGCGGTGCAGTCATCGGCGTGATTAAAAGCGTTGACCCAGTGCCACCACCGAACGTGACGTTAAGCATCGACAAATTTATTCAGTACGTGCTGTTTTCCCAGATCCGCGATGGGGTAATCGCCAACCAGGCCGATTCCGGCTGCGCTGTGCTGGTGAAGGTGAATACCGGTGAGATCCTCGGCATGGCCAGCTATCCTTCTTTCAACCCTAACAACTATGCCAATACGCCGGTGAAAGACATACATAATGTCTGCAGCAGTGACAGCTTTGAACCCGGCTCGACGGTTAAACCGGTGGTAGTCATGGTGGGGTTGGATCATAAGCTGATCCGGCCAGATACCGTGCTGGATACGACGCCTTATACGGTGAACGGCCATCTGATCAAAGACGTGGGCCATTGGTCGAAACTGACCATTACCGGCGTACTGCAAAAATCCAGCGATATTGCGGTTTCGCATATTGCGTTGGCGCTGCCTGCCACGGT
The DNA here is from genome assembly GCF_016428815.1 of Serratia sp. ASV30. Classification (NCBI taxonomy): domain Bacteria; kingdom Pseudomonadati; phylum Pseudomonadota; class Gammaproteobacteria; order Enterobacterales; family Yersiniaceae; genus Serratia; species Serratia sp. ASV30. The sequence goes on from NZ_JAELTL010000074.1 coordinate 2,525, forward strand.
ATTGCCCGCCGTTTATCGCAGTTTTGGGCTTGGGCGGCCAACCGATCTGGGGATTGGTAACGAAAGTAGTGGTTATTTGCCGGCTCACCGCGCACGCTGGGCAGATATTGAACGAGCCACCTTCTCCTTTGGTTACGGTTTACGCGTCACGCCGTTGCAGATGGTGCGTGAATATGCCACCATCGGTTCATTCGGTGTTTATCGTCCGCTTTCCATCACTAAAGTGACGCCGCCGGTCATGGGGCAGCAAATCATGTCCGCCGAGGTGGTAAAAACCGTGGTGCATATGATGGAGAGCGATGCGTTGCCTGGGGGGAGCGGCCTAAGTGCCGCAGTGCCTGGCTATCGCCTGGCGATCAAGACGGGTACTGCAGAGAAGATGGGGCCAAACGGCAAGTATGATGGTGGCTATATCAACTACACCGCAGGCGTGGCACCGGCCAGCGATCCGCAGGTGGCCCTGGTGGTTATGGTTAATAACCCCAAGGCAGGCAAACACTTTGGTGGCTCGGTGGCGGGGCCGGTATTTGGCAAGATTATGGCCCAGGTGCTGGAGCATATGAATATCTTGCCCGATGCTCAGCCGTTGAAGGTGGTGGCAGTAGCCAAGGGCTGAGGAGGATTACTTCTCAACCACCCGCAGATCGATTCTGCGGTTTTTGGCGCGATTGGCTTCGCTATCGTTAGGTACCAAGGGGTAAGCCGAGCCGTAACCTTCTGCGCTGATACGGCTTTCCCCAATCCCCATTTTTACCAACGCCATGCGAACCGCATCGGCACGATCCTGCGATAAACGCCGGTCCATCTGTTCATTGGCCGACTTATCGGTATACCCCCCCAGTAGGATCTCCACATCTGGGTAAGCACGCAGAATATCGACGATATTCCTCAGCTGTTCCTGTGATGCAGGGGTTAACTCGGTGCGGTTGGTGTCGAACTGCAGGCGATCCAGCGTAAACCAACGCTTTTCGCTAGTGGGAGCATTGCTCTCGATATAGGTGATCAGCAGGTTCTCGACGCTACGCTGCGACAGCAGGAGCTGCTTGCCATCGGCCAACCGGCGGTAGGTCACATCGCTCTGGCCGCTGGCCTGCATGGGTTGCAGCACGCTAAAGCCGCGCAGTGAGAACAGCAGCGATACCAATAGCAGCGTCAGCATTAGCCACGGCCAGATACGGCGTTTGGGGGGTGCCAGCGAGCCGGTGCGGGAAACGGCCGGATCGGCTGGGATAAGTGCAGGTAACTGGTTGAGCACCGCCGTTGGCTGGGCTGCGGCAATCTGTGGCAACTGCCACTCGAGCCAGCCTTTTAACGACGGTGATTGTAGGGAACGTTGGTGCAGATATTGGCCCAACAGGCCAAATACCACTGCAGAAGCCACGGAAAACAACCGCTCGGCGACCTGTTTTTCCAGCACATAAAAGCTGACAAACAGCTGGGTGACGTGCTTCACTTTGTGGCCAAGCACCATCGTCAGCAATGCTGGGCTGAACTTGCCCAAGGCTTCATCCAGAAAACGCAATTCGAAGGGGGGAGTGCGCCCGACCAACTGGCGGAAGCGGAGGGAGTTGTCATTGCGATGCAGGTAGTCGCGGGTCTTTTGCAGGATCAAAGCCCCCATACCGTTAAGGCACAGCGCGATCTTTTCCTTAGCCGTTACCAGCTTTTGTTCCAACACTGTCAGCACCTGGGGCGAGATCGCCGCCATCTGCTGGTTAATGACATTTCCCATCTGGTACATCCGAACCTCCATTTCATCTGCGCGTATTCTGCACCGCAGAGTATGGTCAGTTCAACTTATTAAACTACGAAACTATCATGGATAAGTCTGATATTTCAGCCTGATTACGGTGTTTTTCATAGTCTGACCGATTCTGCTGCTAAATCTGGGCTCTAGCTCTGTCGGGCAGAGTAACAGACTGGCCTGATATGCCGAAGAGATTATTGATTATAAAATGAGTAGCGAAGCGGAAAGGAATGTTGTGCCTCCTGAAGCTTCTGGCTTGCCAAAGGCGATGTTAGCTTGATAGTGGCTCTTTTGGGAACGGAATTTGAATGTTAGCGGTGCATTTTTGTTTGAAAATGCTTTCTGTTTAAAAATCATGCGCCAACTCAATGCCAGACATGATGCTAAATTCTCCGGAATTCATCGTTCACTGAGCTAAATCAGAGAGAGTGAAAGTTTAATGACCTCTATTTTTAAATAGGATAAAAGATGTAAATTTTTAAAATTAGGTTATTTCTTGATTCAGGCTTAATTAAATCCCTTGCTATTTTGAATGCTCCTGCATTACGGGATTATTCTTGCAAAAATATATTTCGTTTAATTCATGAAAAAATGACATATCCGACCGGTTAAGGTGGCAATATGGGTTTTTATTCTGTGTTTTCACTTAATAATTAGGATAATGCTCTATTTTATTTGTTGGCGGTATTTTTTTCTGATGCTTTATTGATTGTTTTAAACATTTCGCGATAACATTCTCGTTAAGCAATGCAGACAACACCCTATTGCAATATTATTTCCTTATAGGGGATGCCATCATTGCCATATTGTATCTGCGTATTATATCGTTTTCACACGAAGCTGTTTCAATGGATTTGATGATGGGAGTCAGAAAGGATGAATCTTGGTGTGGATATTATTGAGATCGCACGGGTAAACACCGCATTAATGCGAAGTGGCAATAGGCTGGCACAGCGTTTGTTAACCTCGGCAGAGCAGCAGGCTCTAGGGGATTTGGTCGAGAACGTCGAGCGGCTGGCCGGTTTCTGGGCGGCCAAAGAGGCGGCGGTGAAAGCGCTTGGTACCGGGTTCCGTCTGGGGATCTTATTCCACAACATCGAAATCAGACACGATGAGTTGGGCTGCCCTTATTATTCCTTTAGCGGTGAATTTGCCAGGTTGATGCAGGAAAAAAAATTGACTCATGCCACGCTGAGCATTTCTCATTGTCAGTCACATGCCATTGCCGCAGCGGCATTGGGTTAATTATAAAATAAGGGAATATCTATGTCTCACTATCCCGATATCGGGGGTAAAAATGTGGTTATTACTGGCGCCAGTGGTGATATTGGCTTGGCCATTTGTGAGAAGTATCTCGAGCAGCAGGCCAAGGTTTTCGCTATTTACCATCATGATAATAGCGGTCTGGAAAAATTAAAAACCTCCCATCCGCAAGGTGACAACCTGCATATCCTGCAGTGCAATGTTGCCGATGTCAGCGAGGTGTCCAACTTGGCCGATGAGCTTGAAAAACAGGCTCATGAAGTACATGTACTGATTAATAATGCCGGGATCTACAAAGACAACGTATTTTCCGCACTGACGTATGAAGAGTTTGATCAGGTTATCAAAGTCAATTTGTATGGCACCTTTACCATGACTAAACGGCTGCTGCCCTTATTGCGTCACGCCCGCAATTCAACGGTGGTAAATATATCTTCGATATCCGGCATCACCTCCAGCTTTGGCCAGAGTAATTACAGCGCTGCCAAGGCTGGCATTATTGGCCTCACCCGCACCCTGGCCAGTGAAATGGCTTCAAAGGGGATCCGCGTCAATGCCGTGGCACCGGGGATGATTGAATCCAGAATGGTGAAAAAGGTGCCGCGTCAGATCGTGCGCAACGTAATGTCCGCTATCCCGTTGAAACGTCTTGGTCGCGTCGACGAGATCGCCAACGTGGTGGCTTTCTTAAGTTCAGACGCATCCAGCTATATCGTTGGTCAGACTTTGGTGGCCGATGGCGGCCTGGTGATGCGTTAACCGACAGGAATGTTGTATGGCTAATTATAACAAGAGCTTAGTCCAGCCCAATCTGCTGCTAAAAATGGGGTCCTGGCGTGCACCGATATTTATGGTTGACCGCATCGTGGACTTTTCACCGGGAGAAAGGGGCTCGATTACCGTGATCAAGCACGTCACCTTTAATGAATCCTATATTCCGGGGCATTTTCCAGACAACCCGGTAATGCCTGGCGTGATGATCGCCGAGATCTTCGGCCAGTCTAGTGAATACCTGAGTCTGCTGAACGATTTCTGCCAGTTGCATGAGCGTGAAACCCAGCAGCCATTGAGGAAATTTGATGAGGTCTCACGGGCGCTGCAGACGTCAGAGGGCGCAGCTCGAGTGATAGCCGAACGGGCGCGCGTGTTAGGCGTGCTGGCCTCCCAGGACGTCAAATACAAAAGCATGGTCGCGCCGGGCGACACCATTGAAGTCAACAGCCGCCTGGCGTTCGCCGATATGAACGGGTTCCACCACTACGAAGTGGAGGCGCGGGTTGGCCGGAATGTGGCGTGCGTCGGGCGGATTGTCAATTTTCGCACCGATCGCATTCTGGCTGAAGGCAAAGGTATGTACGTTTAACTAACAGGGAGTAATGCCGCTATGAGCAACATCGCGCTTATTGAAAGGATTGAACAGCGCAAGTCTGTGCTGGAGAAAATCAAAACGGGGTTAATAGAACGCCTGAACCTTTATCAGAGAGTCAATCAGATTGACGATGACACACCGCTGTTTGGTAGCGGGTTGAAGCTGGATTCGGTGGATGCCACCGAGGTCGTCGTGTTGCTGGATGAAATCTTCGGCATCCGTGTGACAGAAGGTGACGATCCTTCCTACATGCGTAGCGTCAACACCCTCACTTCGTTTGTTATTGGCAAGCGGGGGGAAACCACCAACGGATCAGCAACAGGAGCGGACAAGGAATGACCAAACTCACTGACATTCATCGGCAGCAAGGGGCGGTAATGGGGGAGCGTAACGGCGTTGCCATTCCCCTGAGTTATTTTGCAGCGGATGAGGAGCACAAGGCGGTACGTCAACACATTCTGCTGTCTGACTATTCCCATTTTGGCATCGCGGCTATCAACGGTGACAGCGCCTGGTCGTTGCTCAACCAGCTGGTTTCCGGCGATGTTTCATCGATCCGGGATGAGCAAGCCATGTACAGCCTGATCCTCGATGATGCAGGCAATATCATTACCGACCTGTATATCGCCTGTGACGATGAACGTTTTCTGTTGCTGTCGGAGTGGGTCAGCGGTGAAACGCTGTGCGACATGCTGCGCGCCAAGCTGGCAGGCAATGAAGACGAGTTTGAAGATATCGACTCTATCGAATCGCTCACGCCAGAGTGGGGCATGTTGCACTTTGAAGGGCCATACGCCTGGGAACTGCTGGCTGAAGTCTATGGGATGGACGTGATTGGCCTGCCATACCAGGAACACATGCACGTTGAGGACGATCTGATCCTGCTGCGCAGCGGAAAACATGGCGAGTACTCTTACAAACTGATGGGGCCACAGGATCTGCTGGCCAACGTTTGGACCCAGATGCAGGAGGCTGGCGAAAGGTATGACATGCGTACCGGCGGGCTGAACTACCAGCGGAAAGTGCGCCTGGAAAACCCTTGCTGGGAACCAGGCATGTTCAACGCCTACACCGGCTGCCCGATCGCATTGCAAATGCAATGGGCAGTGCGCTACGACAAAGAAGCTTTCACCGGCCTGGCAAGTTTGAGTGAACGCGTAGCGCAGGGCATCAGCCACCGTATCGTAGGGATGAGCATTGCCGGGAAACCGGACGCCATCCCGCAACGCGGCGACAAAGTGATGTTTGACGGTAACTGCATCGGTGAAGTGATCGTCTGCGACTATTCGGCAGATCTGCAAGCCTGTCTGGGCCGTTTGTTCGTGACCGACGCCTGGGCTTGGGCAGACATTGATGGCTATCACGTGGTGACGGCTAATGGCCCGGTGGCGGTAACAACGTCGGCGGTGCCTTTCGCCCGTAACTACAGCTTCCTGATTAATCCTTCTGAACACAGTTATGTCGACAGCTCGCGTCCACGCGATCTGCTGCAACAGCTTGAATGGCAAAAACTCAGAGAAGAGAACGAGTAAGCCGAACACCCCCTTAAGCATCACGCTATTTTGCGCCATGGCAACATGGCGCTCCTACATTCGATTTCTGGTTTGCTGACACGGAAGGCACTATGACAGTCACGCGTAAACGAGTGGTGATCACCGGTATGGGTCACCTCTCTTCCATTGCCACTAACGTTGCCGAGTTCAAACAGGCACTGCTGAATAAAACCTGCGGGATCAAGCCAAGTAAAAAGTACCTGGAATGGTTCGAGGATGCCAACGCCTCCGAGGTATTACAGCCTTTGAGTTGGCCCGATCTCCCGCCTGAAACCGTTGCCTCAATGGATAATGCTTCGCTGTGGGCCTATAAGGTTGGCGATGAAGCTTTGCAGCAAGGCCAGTTATCACGCGGAGAACTACGGGATAAAACCGGGCTGATCATCGGCGTTTCCTCTGCCGGCACCGAGCCCTTTATGCCGCTGATTGAACGTCAGACGGAGCGCTTCTCGTTGCAGAAGGCCATGGTCTCCGGCAGCTTTTCTTCCTGTAGCGCCATTGTCTCTTCACTGCTGGGGCTGAAAGGGGGCTTTGAACTGGTCGCTACCGCCTGTACGGCCAGTACCAACGCGATGGGGATTGGCTATGACCTGATCCAGAACGGCAAGAACGCCACGGTGCTGGTGGTTGGCACCGAGCCTGTCTATCTGCCGACCTTTGCCGGATTTTACGCGCTCCATGCCATGAAACGTACGCCGTCCAGCCCGTTCTCCGGCAGCCCAGGGATGTCGGTTGGCGAGGGTGCAGGCGCTTTGTTGCTGGAAGAATACGAGCATGCTGTCGCTCGTGGTGCGACGATCTATGGTGAGATGGTCTCTTACGCCACCTCTTGCGATGCCTATCACGAAACGGCCCCCGACCCACGGGCCGAAGGGGCTGTACAGGTGATGCGCCATGCCATGCAGAACGCAGATATCGGGCCGCAAGATATTGACTATATCAACGCCCACGGTACCGGCACGGACGCTAACGATCGTTGCGAAACGCTGGCCATGAAGAAGGTCTTCCCGAATATCATGGATATTCCGGTGAGTTCAACCAAGGCTTATGTGGGGCACAATATCGGTGCCGCCGGGATCATCGAGCTGACCGCCTGCTTCCTGACTTTGCCGGAAAACAAGATCCTGCCAACGCTCAACTTTACTACGCCGCGCGCAAACTGCGATCTCAACTATGTGCCCAACGAGTTCCAGGAAGCCGAAGTCAAGGTGTTCATGAAGAACAACTATGCCTTTGGCGGTAACAACTGCTGTGTGATTGCCAGCGTCAAGCCTGAGCAAAGTCCGGTAACGCATTATCAACCCAAGCGCGTCGCGATCACCGGCATGGGGGCGGTCAGCTCCGTGGGCCACACCTTGCAAAGCATGCTGGAAAAAATGTGGGCGCAGGAGCCACTACCACAACTGTTCTCACCGGCACTTGATGACGATACCCGCCAGGGATTTCGTGAATTACTCAATGTCATGTTGAGAAACCAGGGAGTGGCGGACTACATGGGTAACCGCTTCGGTGAACAGGATGTGGAATGTGAACTGAACAAACCGGGCGGGGTGCATCAGGTACAAGGATTGGACGCCCGTAAGACACTACGCCGCTTTGATCCTCGTAAAGCCAATACCATCAGTACCTTTGCCTTACTGGCCCTTACCCAAGCGATGAATGACGCCGGGCGTAAGATCAAACGGGACGGTCAGACGATTGGCATGATCCTTGGCATGTCCAAAGGGCCACATTCGACGGTAGATCGCTACCTGCAAAGCCTGTTCCCAGACCCAACCAAAGTGCGGACCTCCGAATTTCCAGGTGCGCTGATGAATGCCATTTCGACCTTCTGTTCCATTTCCGAAGGGATCAAGGGCTATAACACCTCGCTGGCAACGGGTATCAATGCCGGATTGGGCGCATTGACTTACGGCTACGAGTTGGTCCGCCAGGATCTGCAACCGCAAATGATTGTAGGGGGGGCGGACGAAAATATGAACACCTTCGTCATCTGCCTGCAGGCGCTGAACAGCGATCTGTTACTGACACGTGACCCGGCTGATTTCCAGATCTACAGCAAGGACGCCAAAGGCTATATCCCAGGTGAAGGCGCAGGCATGCTGCTGATTGAAGATTTACAGCATGCACAGGATCGTGGTGCCCACATTCACGCCGAGATTGTCGGCTATGGCAAATCCAGCGATGGCTGTTACTTTGCCAAGGATGATATGCCAGCCCGGATCGAGTCCATGGCGGTGGCCATTCGTCAGGCATTGCACGAAGCCGACATGGAGCCGGAAGAGGTGGATCTGATCTGTGGCACCAGTGATGGCACTGCCGCCCGTGATGCCGTTGAGATTGGGGCGATCCGTAGCGCCTTCGGCGATGCTCGCCGTAACCTGCCGTTTGTTAACTACAACGCCTGGTTTGGTCTGGTGGAGTCTTGCGTCGGTATCCTCAATATCGCGGTGGTCACGGAGATTATGAAGCGGGGTGAAATCCTGCCGATCCCTTACACCGAAAACTTCTGTGCGGAAGATATCGCCTTTGTCACCCAACCGCTGAAGAAAACCGTCCGTAACGCTCTGGTGCTCGGTGCAACGGAAGGCGGCAATCACTATGCCGTGGTGCTGAGGAGTATGGCGTGATTCAGAATGTCGTCCTGAGTGGTTGGGGCGTCACCAGTGCTTATGCGCCGGATTTTCCGGCGCTGATCAAGGGCCTGAGCGAGAACAGGTTGGCCAGCACACAACCCTGGTTCGCCACCGAAAGCGAATGGCAGGATCTGCGTTTGAGTTGCAACCCGCACCATGTTGCTGACCATCAGCCATCCGGCGTGATGTTGGCCCGCCTGCAGCCGGTTATCAATCAGGCGCTTGCCGGCGCGGGGATGACAACGGAACAATTGCAGGGAAAGCGGGTTCGAGTTTATCTGGTAGGCCATGGTGAGCGCCCCGACATCGCTGATTTTATGGGGTATCAGGAGCGTAACGACCAGGAAGAGCTGCGGTTATTTCCAAAAATCAAACGGCTGCATGCCAAGAGTTACGGTCAGGATCGACTGGCGCGACAACTCACTCAGAGCTATCAGCTAAGTTGGCCACCGGTTTCGCTTTATTGCGCCAGCAACTCTTCTTTAGCGGCGGTCCATTTGGCCCACTCGGCCATTGCTGCCAATGAGGTTGATTGGGTGCTGGTCGTTGGCTGGTTTGAAACGCTGACGCAGGACATTATCTTCCTGGGTGGCCAGGACATGCTGGGGGAAGAGGGTTCACAACCGTTTAGCAGCCATAACAGCTGCATTCTACCCACCAACGGTGTCGTGGCGCTGATCGTTGAAAGCGAGCAGCACTCTCGTCAGCGCAACGTTACTTCGCCTGTCAAATTGCGCAGCTCAGTGTTTTGCCAGAGCAGCGGTGCCAGGGGCAGCAGTTCCTTCACGGCGGATTTCCGCACCATTGCCCAGACGTTTGAGCGGGCACTGCTGGAAGCCGGGCTCACTGCGCAAGATATCGCCTGCGTTTTCCCTCATGCCAATGGGGTGATCGCCAGCGACAAGGCAGAAGCCATGGCGCTGCAAAAAGTCTGGGGGAAATACGGGGTTCCGGTGGTCAGTTACAAGGGACAGGTAGGTTACATGGAGAGCTGCTGTGGTTTGCTGGACCTGATGTTGGCGGCGGATGCGCTACAACAACGTCGTCTGCTGGCATTGACCACGCGTTACCCGATTAACGACAGCCTGCAAATTCATGTTCATGCCGATAGCCCACCGTTGGCACTGAAACGGCAGCACATCCTCAAGTCTGGCATCGGGCTCGATGGTTCAGCCATCGCCATGGTGATCTCCACTAACAGTGAGGGTGCAGATGAACACGGTTAAACAAGTGATACCGGCGGCGGCCATCAATCTGGTGGGGTTCTCCCTGCTGGAACCCTGCACGCCGATGCAACGGTTTTTCCCTAGCTGGTACAACGTGTGGGAAGCCTGGTTGCATAAAAAGGCCAATGCCAAAGCGGGCAGCGACCAGTGGTTGTTCCGTCGTTTCGGCATTGACAGTGAAATGCTGCCTGAAGAGGCGCTGCGTAAAGCCAATTATCGTGGCTGGCTGAACGACATGAGTGCAGCCTGTGCTGAGGCGGTGGCACAGTTGGGGAGTAAAGGGGAGTTTCGCCTGCGCAATGAGCGTAATGCGTTGATTTATTGCGATTCCTGGGGGGAGGCCTCGGTATTTGAAGGGGTCAACAGCTGGCGAGACTCGTTGAGCGTCGATATTCTGCCCAAAGGTATCGTGCGGGATTATGGCATCAAGGATTTCACCTGCAAATTGCGCGGCGAGCGGAATGGTTTGCTGAGTGCATTGCGGATGGCGCAAGACTGCCTGAACAGTCATATGGCCGATAACGTCATCATCTGTGGCCAATTCCGCAGCTTCCCGGTGTTGGTTTTCTCCGAGGCCGAACACTTTCCCTCATCCAGCAAACGGGGGCCGATCCCCGCCAACAGTCAGTTCAGCGTTGAGCGTGTCGGGTGCCTGATCCTCAAGAAGCAACCAGGCCAGGGCGTTGCTCTACATTTGAGTGATTATCAAGCCTTGTCGGGTTCTACCCAACGGCGCGCACTGCAGCTGGCTGACCACTGTAAGCGGTATCTGGCTAAGGATACCCAGGCCGTGTTGGGCGTAACACCGCCGGCACTGTCATTTCGTGCCGTGCAGCGGCAAGCGTTTGAACAGTTGCCTACCGGCCTGGCTTGCATCTCGCTCAGTGAACTCTACGGCGACAGCGGCTGCATGAACCCGGCATTGGCCTGGCAGTATCTACTGCAAAGCAATATCACCGGGCACAGCTTGTTGAGTGTGCTCGACGGTGAGGGTGGAGCCTGGTTGCTGGAGAACTGGGTACCGCAAGCCGGTCACTTACCGTCAAATCATCGGGGAACATCATGAACACCCTACATATTGCACAACCTCTGCCTGTGGTGTCGATGCAACAGGCAGGCAAACGCTTTGGTAAAGGGCCGGGTGCCATTGTGGCGCTGGGAACCATCACCACCGAAATCCATGACGGCGAGTTTATCGCGTTATGTGGGCCATCCGGCAGTGGTAAAAGTACGTTGCTCAATCTGATGGGCGGTATCGATTATCCCACCAGTGGCCATGTCTATTTGCTAGGTAACGACCTTTCCACGCTCAATGACCAGCAAACCGCTTGCCTGCGTGCTGATGCCATCGGCTTCGTATTCCAGTTCTTTAACCTGCTGCCGGTACTGAGCGTGTTCGATAACGTTTATTACCCACTGATGCTTAACGGCTTCAGCCGCCGCGTGGCGCAAGATCAGGTGATGGACATGATCGAAAAAGTGGGGTTGGCGGCGCACTACAAACGCACGCCCGGCGAGCTTTCCGGCGGGCAGCAGCAGCGCGTGGCGATTGCCCGTGCGCTGGTTAAACACCCACGCTTGATCGTTGCAGATGAACCCACCGGTAATCTGGATACCCGTACCGGGCAGGAGATCGTCGATCTGCTGCTTACCATGAATCAGGAACTGAAAACCACGTTTGTTATTTCCACCCATTCATTGACGCTGCGCGATCGGGCCAAACGGGTGTTGGAAATCAGGGATGGAGAGCTGGAAAATGATTTTGTTATCGCTTAAGCGTTACGCTGTCACTTTATTCGTGTTGATCAGTGGGCTTTCGCAAGCCACTGGTTTGCATGACACGCAGGACAACCCCAGCTTACAAGCGGTCCTGGCGGTTAATTCCCAAGCGCCAATGAGTACGTTGATCAGTGCGGCCAGCCAGTTGCAAGCCTTGTATCAACAGCACCCGGATCGCCGCATCGCCAAAATGTTTTATGGCTACGCGCAACTGTTTATGGCCACGGATTTTCTGGCCAAGAAGAATTACATGCGTGCGGCAGAAACCTCAAAGCTGGGTTTTTTCTACATAGATGAAGCGGCGGAAAGCGAAGAGAACGACTGGCAGATGCGCTTTCTGCGTGTGCGGATGGATGCATTTGTTCCCGCCAGCCATGGCCGTTGCGTCGTGGCCTTGAAAGACCTGGACTATTTGCAGCAGAACCCGGCGGTGCCCGCTGATTTGCAACCGATGATCACGCTGATGTCCGCGCATGCGCTGGCCAGTTGCCAGCGTGTGGCCGATGCCAAGGCCGCCAGGGCGGCGTTGGCACAGCAGGGCGCAGAGGGAAAACGTCTGTCCGAGCACAGCACGGCCCCTGAATGGACGCCAGCTGAACTGAACACCATCATCCAGCCGCTGACGGAGGCATCGCTATGATGAATATCCTGTTCTGGGTTGCCAATATGATTATCATTTACGCCTTGTTGGTGGTGATCGTGACGGCGATCCGTAAACCTACCGATATCCGTTACACCTTCCTGAATCTGTTTCGCCAGCGCCGCCGTTCCGGGGTGACGCTACTGGCGATCACCCTGGGAGGGGTGGCGGTGTTTATCTTCGGTGGGTTTGTCGATTACTCGTTCTGGGCGCTGCGTGAACAAACCATCCGCACCAACCTGGGGCATATTCAACTTTATCAGCAAGGCTACCTCAGCAGCGGAGCCAACAATTCGCTGCAATACACCATCGATAACTATGATGAAGTGAAAACGCTCCTGCTGGCCGATCCGGTGATTGCACCGAAGATCGCCACCATTACCGGGCAACTGGCGTTTACCGGCATCATTTCCCAGTATGACAAGGGAGCTTCCACTTTCTTTACCGGCGTGGGGATCGAACCTCTAACCTCGTTGGTGCTGGGCTCGCTGGATAAAATCATTTCGGGCAGCGACCTGTCGCGGGTTGCGCAGCAGGACATCACCCTGGGTTCTGGTATCGCCAATGCTTTGTCGGCGGGCTATGGCGACTGGGTCGACATGTTGGTGGTCAACCCGCAAGGCGGGCAAAACGCCATCTCTTCTCAGGTACGCGGCGTGTTCCAGTCCGGCATCAAAGAATACGACGATACGGCGATCAAGATGCCGCTGCAAACGGCCCAGCGTCTGTTGCAGACCCAGGATGTCAGTAAAGTCATCATCATGCTGCAGGACACCGACCAAACAGAGGACGTGTTGGCGCGGGTCAACCAGCTAATTGAACAGCATCAGTTCAAGCTGGAAGCGCGCTCCTGGGATGAGTTGGCTATTTTCTATCATCAGGTGGTGAATCTGTTTGAAGGGATCTTCCTGTTTATCAAGTCCATCGTCAGCGTCATCGTGGTGTTCATGATCGGCAACACATTGATGATGAACGTCATCGAACGTACCCGCGAAATCGCTACGCTGCGCGCTCTCGGCCTTAACCAAGCCTATATTGGCCGTTTGTTTGTGCTGGAAGGGATCATCATTGGCATTATTGGCTCGGCGCTGAGCGTCAGCTTCGGCATTCTTATCGCCGCGCTTATCAATATCAATGGCATACCGATGCCGCCTTCGCCTGGTTATACCCAGGGCTATCTGGCCTTTGTGCTGTGGGATCAGGACTTCAATCTGTTCTGGTTCTCCTGCGCGTTGCCGCTGGTGACGGCATTGATAGCGTCCATTATCCCGGCACGCCGGGCATCTAAACTGGTTATAGCGCAAGCGTTCCGCTTTGTTTAACCCCTCAGGGAGAGAAGAGACATGTCAAAGGGACAAACCGTGCTCATTACCGGCGCAGGCCGTGGCATTGGTATGGCGATTGCCGAAAAACTGGCGCAAGAGGGCTATAACCTGATCCTCAACTACCGCAAGGATCAGGGGAAAAGTGCGGCCAATCTGCAACGCTTTGTGGCAGCAGAAACTCGGGTGAAGGTGACCTTGGCCAAAGCGGATATCGCCGAACCGCGCGATATCAGTGACATGGTGAAAAAGCTCAGGCAGCAGGGGATCGAACGTATCGATCATCTGGTGCTGAACGCCGCCGCCGCGCCGTTCAAAGCCTTTATGGACATGACGCGCAGCGACTGGAAGCTGTTGCTCAATACCAACCTGATCGGCAACACCGCCTGCGTACAGGAAGTGGTACCGATGATGCCCCAGGGCAGTACGATCTGCGTGATTTCCAGTTTAGGTAGCCAGCGCGTATTGGAGAAATACCCGCTCGGCATCGCTAAATCGGCACTGGAAAATCTGGTGAGCTACCTGGAGGTGGAACTGTATGACCGCAATATCCGGGTCAACGGCATCTGCGCCGGGGTGGTGAATACCGATATGCTGCCGTACCTGGACGAGCTGTGGTCAACAATGTTCGAACGTTGGAATAACGCGCCGCGCCGCTGGAAGGTGGAGCCGGAAGAGGTGGCCAACATTACCGCATTTCTGGTCTCTGAGCAGTCGAGCGCGATACGTGGCAGCACCCTTATTGCCGATCTTGGCATGATGCTGGATATATAGCCCCACAAACAAGGACCGTTCCCATGAAATATCAAATAGCTGGATGCCTGGTTTTACTGGGGCTGTCGGGTGTGGCTCAGTCGGCAGAACCGTTGGATCGTCATCAACTGAATAGCCTGACTCAGGAAGATCAGCGGGCCCGTGAAATTATCCGTCGAGCCGACCGCGTGAGGGCACCCGATCGGCCTTTCCGCTATACGCTGACGCTGCTGGAACATAAGGGAGGGCGTGATATCACGGAGAACCAACAGGTGCTGGATATTTCCATGCGCTTCTATAAACCCTCGGAGCAGGTAGAGAAAGGGGATGCGCGTGCACTGGTGCGTTTTATTTCCCCAGTACGCGATAAAGGTAAAGCCTTGCTCTCCGATCTGGAAAAGATGTGGTATTACGCACCAGACCTGCGACGCCCGATCCCCATATCCCGCCAGCAACGCCTGGTGGGGCAGATTTCCAACGGTGACGTGGTTGCCGCAGACTTTGATTACTCCTATATCTCCCGGCTGGTTGGTGAAGAGGCCTGTGGCCAGACGATCTGCTACAAACTATCACTACAGCGCCGTTGGCCCTATGTCACCTATCCAGCGATCAGTTATTGGGTGGAAAAAGACAGCGGTTTCCCTAGCCGGGCCGATTTCCTTTCCGCCGACGGTGTACCGATCAAGCGTTCGTATTATCGCGATTATCAACGGGTGTTGGGCCAGATGCGGCCAACCACTATCGTGGTGGAAGACGCGCTGCGTAAGGATAACTACACCACCATGCGTTACAGCGACATCAGATTGGAGTCGTTGCCGGAAAGCAACTTCCAGAAAGAGTATCTGCTGAGGTTGAACGGTTGATGGCGAGCAGGCGATCCCCGATTAGCGGGGTTCTGCTGCTGGTGGGTGCCTATAGTAGCAGCAGTTGGGCGGTTGACTGTCTTGTCCAACGCGGTTATGCGGGCATAGAGGGGATATCGTCCCATTCCTCGGACTCATTATGGCAGTTTGACGATCCGGCATTTCGTAACAACGCTATTGCCAATCTGTACCTTTCAGGTGTGGCCCGCTGCACGTTGACCGAGGCCCTCAGCGTCAAGGCGCAAGCCAGCGGCGAGTATGCTCTCCAGGCACATCAGCCGGGAACCCTGGAGGATCAGCGCTTCCAGGGGCTGGGCATACTCAACGAGGCCACTGCCAGTTGGGCGGTCAGCGACAGTGGGTATATCGATGCCGGTAAGGTACGTAAAACCAGTGGTTATCTGTTCTCGGTCGCGCCGCTCGACCTACTGCGTAATATCAACGGTAGTATGCGTACCGTGCGGGTGTTTGGCCTGGGGGGGAGCGGGCGCAATTTCTACGATGAAGGGGCGTATGGCATCAGCAGCTCATGGTACCGCAACGAAGGAACCTTCACGTTAGCGGCCTTTCCGCGCCTCAAGCGCAACAACCAGCGCCAGGAAGCCGCCTCAGAGTGGGACGCGATCCTGCGTACCAACAGTACCGACAGATATTATACCAGTTACACCGCAACCGGTTTGAAAGCGTTCAACCCAACTTTTTCGCTACTGGTTGGCGATCGGAAAACCGTGGCGCTAGGCACTAGCGGCAACCTGACGGATATGCTGATCCTCAGCGTTGAGGGGGCGATTTCCCATGGGCAAACCTGGCGTCACCTAGACATGGCTTCCGCGCGTGCCATGCGCCAACTTGCCAATGTGCAGGAGCCGTACAAAATACGCGCCAATGGTGCGCAAGCGGATATCGGCGTTGGCCTGCGTTACACCACTGGCGATCAAAGCGAATACGGCGCGGAATATTATGGTCAGAGTCAGGGCTACAGTCGCAGTGAGTGGCAGGACAACGTCAACACCATTCGCTTCGTCAATGGGGGTTACGGTCAGTCATTGCCACCGCTACCGCCATCGTTCATGGCGGATATCCGTAACGGCTATCAGCAGTACTCCCGCCTGATGGCGGCAGAAACCGATAACGTCGGGCGGGGCGGCAACCTGCTCGGCAAACAGTACCTCACCCTCTATACACGCACCAATAAAGAGCAGGTCGGCAGTATCGACTGGTCGGTCTCCGGTATGGTCAATCTGGTGGATGGCAGCAACGTGCTGAATCTGCACCTGAGCACGCCGCTCAAAAACAACATTGAGGCTTACACCGGCGTTGCCGCCAGCTTCGGCAGTAAAGAGAGTGAGTTTGGCACCTTCGGAGAAAAAGGAAATATCTATGCAGGTATGCGAATCAATTGGTAATACATCGGCCGCAACTAACGTCGCGGACGGTTGGATGATGATTTTCCCAGGACAAGGATCCCCGGCGATCGGCATGGGCAGCGATGTCTGTGATGTTTCACCGGGTACCAAGGCGGTGTGGGATTGTGCCAGCGATGTTTCCGGGCTGGATGTACGCAAGCTCTGCCAGAAAGGGCCGATGACACGCCTGACCAAAACCCTTTATCAGCAGTTGGCCGTCACCACCGTTAACGCCGCCATGCTGACGTTGTTACGCGAACGGACCCCGGTGTTGGAAACCGGTTACGCCGGGCATAGCGCAGGTGAATATAGCGCGCTGTATGCCGCCGGGGTAATGGATCTGGAAACGCTGTTCCGTGCGATCACGCTGCGCGCGACCATCATGCAAAACCTGGCCGAACAGCGCAAAGGGGCGATGTATGTGGTCAAGCCTTACAGCCATGATGCGCTGCGCGAGCAGATCGACAATCTTGGGCTGGGAACCGTACTCAACGTGTGCTGTGACAACGGGCACCAGCAGCAAGTGGTAGGGGGGGAACTGACCGCCGTTAAAACCCTGGTTAATCACCTGGCGCGCGATGGGGTAAATACCATCAAGTTGGGCGTCAATGGTGCCTGGCATACGCCGTTGATGCATGATGGAGTGGCACTGATGCGCCAGGCATTGGCCGACCTGCCATTCTCTTCGCCGGTTTGCCCACTGATCATGAACAGCAGTGGCAAAGCGGAATATAGCGTGGTGCAGATCAAGGAAAATCTGGCGTTGCACCTTATCCATACCGTGCGCTGGCGTGAGAGTATGGATCGGTGGGCACAGATGGGACATCGCCGCTACCTGGAGATCAGCAACAAAAAAATCCTCAGCCATCTGTTGGCGGAGCACTACGGGGCTGACGAGGATTACCATATCCAACACTATTACCATCTCGTTGGCAGCAGTGTTAAGCATGCAGGATAAGGGCGATATGATGCCAACATTGACTACTTTCAGCCAAAGATACATGCGAGGAGCCGTGATCCCCGTGGTGTTGGTCTCCGCTATTCTGACCTCGTCGCTGATCCGCAACGTCATTGACATTACTCTGCCGGAGATGATTGCCGGGTTGGGGGCAATCTGTCTGTCGATTGTCTGGAGCATGATGCGCGATGGTCAAGGCTACTGGGCGTACAGCGTATTCACCTTGCGGGTGTTTAAAAACCCGCAAGCGGTCGCGGGCCAGTATAAAGAGCGTAAAACAGCTGGGATGGCGAAATTGCTGTACCAGCCTGGCTGGGCTTCCTTGGTCATAGTATGCCTGGCGGCAGCGCTGAGCGGCCTGATATGGCTATGCGGCCCAGACTGGCATTATCCGTTGATTGCGCTGCTTGGTGTCTTGGTGCTGCCAGCCTTGATGGTGGCCCAGCTAGGCAAATCAACCCCGTTCAATATCCTGCTGGCCTTGAAGTCCTATAGTGAGCCCGAAGCCTATCACCCTCGGCAGCGTCGCTTGCCAAGGTTGGTGGCCGAAGATTTGCTATTGAATCTGCTAACCAATTTCGCCCTGGTTTTGCCGATTGCCCGTAAGCCCGCATTCAGCCTGGCTTCCGGCTATGCCGATCCTGCCTTTATCGTCGCGTTTATGATCCTGATGGGGGCGGTGACGCTGTTTATGCTGGCGTTTGCTGGCCGGACGCGGCGCTATGTGTTGTTTGGGGAATTACTCAATGGCACGCTGGATGCCAACTCTGCGCCTGTTGCTCCCTGGGCGTTCACCGGCAAGCTGGCGCGTTGGCAGCGTGGTCTGCTCTGGTTACTGGCTTCGCAGCTGTGGGCTATTGCGATCTGCCTGATTTTTGCGGCATTGCAGATCACTCCGCAATTTATCCCGCTATACCTTTGTGCCTTGTTGCCGTTATTGGTCGTTTACTGTGCGGAACGCTATCAGACCTTATATGACAACTACCATGACGCGCTGGAAATGCACAAACGCCATCAGGTGTATGCTAATAACGATGTCAAAACGATGAGGTAGGTACCATCGTGGGGGCGTATACCGCGCTCCCATGTATCCCGACACTGAATACTGAACATCATGCGATATAAGCTGAATCAGTTATCGTTACTTGCCATGATGATTACCTCGTACCGATCCAAGGCTCAGATAAAGAATGGAATTTATCAATTTAGCCAAGACTAATACATTCGCCTGTCTCTTATACACATCTGACGCTGCCGACGATGCCAACTAAAAAAGTTTTTTGGGGGGGGGGGGGGGGGGGGGGGGGGGGGGGGGGGGGGGGGGGGGGGGGGGGGGGGGGTGGGGGGGGGGGGGGGGGGGGGGGGGGGGGGGGGGGGGGGGGGGGGGGGGGGGGGGGGGGGGGGGG